>JAGWST010000333.1 GCA_028869325.1 bacterium
ACCGCGTAGCTCTGGCAAGGCGCAACGAGCGACAATACCCTCTGCGGTATGCGAGCGAGGAGCAACGCAGCCAGAGCTACGCGCTGCTGCGACCCGAAGGGCTGGGGCCCTTTTGACCGGCTTCTTTGTCCTTCGTCGGTTGCAGAGCTATGGCTATGCGCCCTCCTCAGATCCTCGAAGGCGGTCAAAATCATCCCCAGCGACTGTCACGCTATTTGCGGTTCGGGACACTAGGGCGTCTTCTGACGGATGACCAGCAGCGCGAGCCCCTGCACGGCACCTGCGGCGAGTATCGCCGCGGCGAACGTCGCCAGCGGGCCCCAAACCACCAGCCGCGTCGCGACCACCAAGAAGAAGGCGGCGAAGGCGTAGTTGCCGGCGACAAAGCCCCGCAGCAGCCGCACCGCCGAGGCCGCGCCCTCGAGCCGGTGCGTGAAGAGCGTGAGGATGGTCCCCGCCACCGGGAAGGGCGTGATCAGGCCCGCCAAGTGCGGACCCAAGAGCCCAGCGAGCGCGGTGAGGAAGACCACGATCGCCGCGGCGCAGAGCATGCGCAACGGCGTCTCCCACCACGGCGTTGCCGGCGGCGGTGCGACGCGCTCGCCCTGGGGCAGTACGAGCAACGCGAGAGAGAGCGCCGCAAGCGAGGCGAGGAACGATCCCGCCACGGAGAACCCGATGTGGTCGAGCGCGATCGTCGACACCGCGAAGGCCAGCCAGCTGCCAGCCCAACACAGCGGCAAGGCCGCGCGGCGCGCGAGCAGCGCATAGGCAACCGAGAATGCCGCTGTCGAGATGAGGCCGAGCACGATGCCGTGCGCGGCACGCGCCGCGAAGGCGTCGCCGTACTGCAGCGTCAGCAGCAGGATCACCGGGCCCGACGTGAGCGGCAGGCCGATCAGCCACCCTCCGACGGCTGAGCCCCAGCGGCGGCCAGCCAAGCTCGCGGCGCCGATGAGGAGCGTCGGAAGACCGACTTTGATCGCGATCAGTTCCACGGCATCATCCGACGGGCTCCTAACGTCACCAGAGTGACCGGCGCAACGGCTTCCCCACATCCGCTCTGTCGGGCGGACCCGTCAACCATACACCCTGAACTCCCTCCGGCCAACCATCATGAATATGCACGACGAGCCGCGAGCCGTCCCCGGCCGCAAGCCGGGCTCGAGGCCGGCCCTGCGACAAGGGCCGGGGCCGGCCCAGCGCGGGCGGCAGCCATCTTCTAAGGAAAAAGAGGCCAGCGGCCGACCACAGACTGTGCGGGACCCCCATTGTCCGGAGCTCGGGTTCTATCTGGGAGGTGCCATGGTGTTCCGCTCGTCTTTGCGCGTCAAACTCTCGACCTGGGCAGCGCTCTTGGCCCTTGTGCCCTTGATCGCCATGGCTGCCCTTGCCATCGTCCAAATCCGCAACACGCAAGTGACCTCCGCGGAGCAGGCGATCTATCAGCACGCCCAAGGTACTGCCGCCGAGCTGCAGCAGATCATCAACGACCGCAAGCGCGGTACCAGCTCCATCGCCGCCCTGCCGGGCGTCCTGGATGCGGTCTCGAAACACCAGACCTTGGCCGCGGCTCGCGCCAAGGCGATCTCCGCCATCGTCCCCTTCGCGCAGAACGTCTACCTCGTCGACGCCAAGAGCCATCTCGTGCAGTCGCTCTCCCGAGGGACGGGAAAGATCGCCTTCGACGCCATCCCCGCCGTGAAGGTCGCGTTGAGCGGCGGAACCTCCGTCTCCACCATGTATCGCGACGGCGACGCCACCTTCATGTTCTACGCCGCCGGCATCACGACGCCCAACGGCACGATCGGCGCGGTCGTCGTCGAGGCGACGCCCGACGAGCTCTATCGCGTGGTCGACGATGATACGTCGGTCCCCGGCAGCTACGGCATGCTGGTCGACGGCGTGGGCGTCGAGGTCTACATCTCGCAGCATCCCGAGCTGGCGATGCGCTCCGTGGGGCCGCTCAGCAGCTACCAGCAGAACGCGCTCTTGGCCAGCAGGCGTTTCGGCAGCGGCGTGACCACGGTGGAGTCGTTGGGCCTGCCCGTGCTTGCCGCCGCAATCAGCGACACGGCCCGGCATCATGCGATCTCGCTCAGCCCGTTGAACAAGGAGCAGAACTACTCGGGCTTCACCCGCATGCTGGACGCCGGCTACTCGTATGCGTACTTCTGGCCGAAGTCCTCGTTCTACGCCCCGGTGCTGCTCACGGAGCGCATCAGCGTGGCGATCGTGGTGCTGGTGGCCGTGATCGTCTTCCTCGTCGCCTTCTTCGTTCTGCCGCGCTTCACGCTCGGCACGGTGGTCCAGGTCTCCGGCGCGATGCGCGAGATTGCCGAGACGCACGATCTCGGCCGCCGCTTGAAGGTCACCTCGCGCGACGAGCTCGGCACCCTAGCGGAGTCGTTCAACGCTCTGCTCTCCAGCGTCAGCGGCGCCCTCGATCACGTGCGCACGACCAGCGAGGCCGTCGCGGACGCGGCCTCCGAGGTCGAGGAGCACAGCGGCACGATCCACCGCACGCTGGCCGAACAGGCCGCCGCCTCGGAGGAGACCTCGGCCTCGGTGGTAGAGATCGGCGCCAGCTCGCAACAGATAGCCGGCAACGCACGCCGCCTGCGCGAGGCCGTTGACACGAGCTCCAGCTCGCTCGAGGAGATCGTTACCTCGATCGGTTCCGTTGCGCGGAACAACGAAGCCCTGGCCACCACGGCGGAGGAGTCGGTGCGCACCGTCGAGGCCGTGAGCGGCGCCCTGAGCAACGTCGCCGAGCAGATTCAGCTGGCTTACCAGCGCTCGAACGACGCAAATTCGCGCGTGCGCGCTTCTAGCAAGATCGTCGACGAGCTGATCGCGCGCTCGCTGCAGATCGGCAACGATTTGGGTAACGTGCACGCGGCGATGGAGTCCCTGCAATCCTCCAGCTCGCAGATCGACGTCATGCTGCAAACGATCGACGAGATCGCCGATCAGACCAATCTGCTCGCGCTCAACGCCGCGATCGAGGCGGCCCGGGCCGGCGACCACGGGCGCGGCTTCGCCGTCGTAGCCGAGGAGATTCGCAAGCTCGCGGAGCGCTCCGCCCAGTCCGTGCGCGAAGTCTCGCATCGCACGCAGGAGATCCAACAACGGACGGCTGAGGTGAGCCGGGCCGTCGCTAGCTCCACCTCCGGTGCGCAACGCGCGCAGAGCGCGGCGAACGACGCCAACCACGCGCTCTCGGAGATTCTGACGCTGGTCGACGACGTAACGCAGATCGCACGCGAAGTCGCGGAGGCAGCCAAAGGACAAGATGGCGCCAGCGAGCAGATGATCGCCGCCGTGCGCGATATCGAAGGACGCGCCGCCGACGTGGCGCGCGCCACCGCCGAGCAGACCGCCAACGCCCAGCGGATCTCCAGCCAGATCGAGGCCATTCGCGGCTTCACCGTCGAGGTCGAGCAAGCCACGGGCCAGGAGGCACGCGCGCTAGATGGGGTCGTGCGGGCCATGGAACAGGTCTCGCTGCGCGCGGCCAGCTCCGCGCACGCGATCGAGCGGCTGGAGAGCGTAGCTACACGCTTGGCCGAGGAGTCGCACTCGCTGCGCGGCATGCTGGTGACCTTCGGCGGCGCCGAGTCGCCAGGGGAGCTCGCCTTGGCAGCGGAGTCCGCGCCGCCGGAGCCGGATCTCGTGCTGCTGGCGCCGGAGCTGCCCGCCGCGGCGATCGCGGGCGGCGTTGCCCATGACGAAACGGATGCACCCGCCGGCGGCGTCCGCGTCGAGAGCGCGACGCACTAGGCCGGCCAGCTGGGCGTCGCGGGAATCGGCGTCCGGCGCGGCTGCGGGACCGGCGTCTCCGGCTGCTGCTCCGTGGGCCTAGCCGACGGGCGCGAGGCCGGAGCCGGCGGCGGCGTCGCCGGCGGGAACGGCGTCGGCACGATGAACGGCGCCGGGGGCGGCGTCCAGCGCACCAGGGGCGGCGCCACGGTCGTGATCGCCAGTGTGTGCGTCGCTCCCTCGTAACTCACGCGGGCTCCAAGCGCGCGCGCGCAGACGGCGACCGGCACGTAGAGCGTCTGCCCCACGCGCAGCGGCGGCTGAACGAGGGCACCCGGCTCGCCGTTGATCCAGGCGTCGCGCCTATCCACGAAGAGCACGATCTGGCGGTCCCCGCGCTGCACGGTGATCGAGCGATCCTCGACGCGGTACCAGGCGCGTTGCGCGAAGTAGCGCAGATCGCCCAGCGGCACCAGGATCACGCCGCCCACCAGCTGCGGCGCCGGGACGCTCGCCACGATCCTTCCGTCGACCACAATCTGCACCATCGGAAGCATGCCGCGCCCTCTTCGGCTGCGGGTAGCTGCCTCCATGCGCGCGAAGAGTGCCTGCATGCAGCGAACCGCATCCGGCGCGCTTGCAGGAGTGCTGGCCGGCGCCATCTTGGCGGTGGTCGCCGTGAGTTATACCATGCTCTCGGGACAGGGCTTCTGGGCGCCTGCCATCTGGCTGGCCGGCGTCGTCCAGGAGCAGGGCAACGGCGACATGCTCGCGATTCTCATCGCCCTCTGCCTGCACCTGACCATCTCAGCGGGCTTCGGCGTGATCTTTGTCCACCTTCACGCCCTCCTCGCCCCCGCCTCGCCGGGCCTTCTGGCCGGATTGCTCTTTGGAATCCTCGTCTATGCACTGGATCGCTTCGTGCTGGAGCCGCTGCTTGCAGCGCCCTCGCTCCTGCCGGTCACCGTCGGCTTGTTTGCGCACCTGCTCTACGGGGGTATGCTTGGAGCGCTGACGAGTTCCAGCCAGGCGCAGTCGAGCGGGTAACCCCCGGGGCGATCCCGATAGGGGGCGTGATGCCAGAGAAGGATGGCGGCGATCGCCGCACAGAGACCGATTATCGTTCTATTGGCCGCAAGGGCGGCGAGAAGGTACGCGATCAGAAACTGGTCGACTACGCCGCGATCGGCCGTAAAGGCGGACAGAAGGTTCGTGACAGCGGCCTGGTCGACTATCGATCAATCGGCAAGAAGGGCGGCGAGAAGGTTCGCGACAACAAGCTGGTCGACTACCAGGGCATCGGCAAGCGCGGCGGCGACAAAGTGCGCGACGAGGGCCTGGTCGACTACCAGCAGATCGGCAAGAAGGGCGGCGAGAAAGTTCGCGACGAGGGGCTGGTCGATTATCAGGAGATCGGACGCCGCGGGGGCAAAAAGGTGCGTGATCTGGGGTTGGTCGATTACCAGGAGATCGGCCACAAAGGCGGCCGCGCCGCGCGCCGCAGCGGTAAAGAGGAGGACTCCAACGAGTCGGAGCGGTAGCGCTGGCACCCGTGCGACTCTTGCGGGTGCTTCGACTGGCCGGGCGTGCGTACGCCCAGAACGGTAGCGGCGTCCTCGCCCAGGGCATCGCCTACAACGCGCTGTTCGCGATCTTTCCTCTGGCGTTGGTGCTCGCGGCGATCCTCGGCTACCTCAGCGGAACCGATGCCGGCTCGCAGCTGACCCTCTCCGTGCTCGGCCCCGTCGCACCCGTCGCGCGGCGCATCCTGGAGCGTGAATTGGCGCACGTGGTCCAATACCGCGGCATCTCCGGATTCTTGGGCCTGGTGATCCTGATCTGGTCGGGCAAGAATGTCTTCCTGACCATCACCTATGCTCTCGACCGCGCGCTTGGGGCGCCCAAGGACGGACCGATCGTGCGCAACACGCTGGCGGCCACGCTGATGATCCCGCTGCTGGGCGCGTTGCTGCTGGCTTCGTCGATTCTGCCGATCGCACTCACCTCACTGGCGCGTGTGGGCGGGCTCGCCGATTTGGCGCTGGTGGATCAGCTGGCCGCCTATCTCTCCTCGATCCTGATGTTCTTCTGCATGTCGGCCGCGCTCTATCGCTGGCTGCCGAATGCCGCGCTCAGCTTTCGCATGATCCTTCCCGGTGCGATCTTCTGCGGCATCGCCTGGGCGCTGCTGCAGATCGGCTACGGCATCTACAGCGCGCATGCCGACTACACGCGCGTCTACGGCGCCATCGCGGGCATCATGGTGCTGCTGCTCTGGTTCTATCTGCTTGCAGCGATCCTGCTCTTCGGAGCGCACGTCTTCATCGCATGGGCGAATGACGGACATCCCCGCTCCCCCGCTCTCGAGCGCGGCTCTGCCGCGTCGAACGCTACGACGGTGTCGAACTCATGAAAGGAGTGCCCGAGAACCCATGAAGACGATCTTCATCCACGGCGCGGGACACACGGGCGAGTTGTGGTCGGAGGTGGTTGCGCACGTCCCCGGCGGCAGCGCGCCCTCACTCCCCGGACATCCGGATGGCCAGGCACTCAGCTCCGTCGACGGGGCCGCGGAGTGGCTGCTGGAGAGACATCTCGGGGACGCCGAGCCGGGGCTGTTGGTGGGCAACTCGCTGGGCGGGGCGATCGCCATGAGCGCGGCGTTGCGCTCGCCGGAGCGCGTGGCGGCACTCGTGCTGGTCGGCAGCGGCGCCAGACTGCGCGTGCACCCCGAGATATTCGCGCAGGTCGAAGGGGACTTCTCCGCCGCGG
>JAGWST010000334.1 GCA_028869325.1 bacterium
CAGCACGCCGTGGTGGGCGAGGCTGATCTCACCCGGTTTCGGCGGCGATCCACCGCCCACGAGCGCGATCTGGGTGACGGTGTGATGGGGCATGCGAAAGGGGCGCGCGCGAATCAGTCCCGCGCCGTTGGCGAGCAGCCCGGTGACGCTGTAGAGCTTGGTGACCTCGAGCGACTCGTCGTTGGTGAGCGCGGGCAGAATCGAGGGCAGGCAGCGTGAGAGCATGGTCTTGCCGCAGCCCGGCGGCCCAACCAGCAAGACGTTGTGCCCGCCCGCCGCCGCGATCTCCAGCGCGCGCTTGGCGCCCTCCTGTCCGCGCACGTCGGCGAAGTCGTGCGGAAATGTCGCCTCGTCGGCGCTGCCCGCGGAGCTGATGGTGCGCCGGTACTTGGCTCCGTGGCCGCAGAAGACGGCGACGGCGTCGGCGAGCGTGCGCACGGGATAGAGCTCGATGCCCTCGACCAGCGCCGCCTCGGCGAAGTTCGCCTCCGGCAGGACGATCTTGCGCAAGCCGCAGGCCTTCGCCCCGAGCACCATCGGCAACACGCCGGTTACGGCCTGCGTGGCGCCGTCGAGCGCGAGCTCGCCCAGCATCACGAACTCCTGCAGCAGCATGCGGTCGACCTGCTCGTCGATCGCCAGGAGCGCGCACGCGAGAGCGAGATCGAATCCCGGGCCCTCCTTGCGGATGTCGGCGGGCGCGAGATTGACGATCAGCCGCCCGGCGGGATAACGGAAGCCGGAGTTGGCGATGGCCGCGCGCACCCGCTCGCGTGACTCTCCCAGCGCACGGTCGGGGAGGCCGACGAGGACGAACGAAGGCGTGCCCGGCGAGGCGTCGGCCTCGACGCGCACGACGTAGCCGTCGATGCCGTGCATGGCGGCGGAGAATCCCAGTGCGAGCATGACAGCGTACAACTGCGCGGATCGCGCGCACTGGAAAGCCCAAGGTACGCAGCGGCCGCAAGCGGCCCTACTGGGCGAGCGGCCTCCGGTGCCCGCGCTCGTGGGCTTGGGGCTGGAGCTGTTGGGCGACGCCCCTGGGGCGGCGCATCGGTCACCGGCGCAGCCGCGACGCAGGCGCGCGGAGGAACGGGCCCGAACCCGCCTGCTTGATCATGAACGCTCGCCGCATCGATACGCTCGCCGTGCACGCGGGGGCGCTAGAGGCGCCCGTCAACGCGCCCGTCTCGCCGCCGCTCTACCAAGCCTCCGCCTACGTCTTCGAGGACCTCGATGAGGTCGAGGCCATCTACAGCGGGGAGAAGCCGGGCAAGATCTACTGGCGCTACGGCGGTCCCAACGGCGAGGCGTTCGCCCGCGCGGTTGCCGAGCTGGAGGGAGCGCAAGACGGCGTCGGTGCCGCCAGCGGCATGGCCGCGATCTGCACCGCCCTCTTCACCAACCTGCGCGCCGGCGATCACGCCGTCGTCACGCGCGACGTCTACGGCGGCACGCATGCGGTCGTGACCCAAGACCTTCCCGCGCGGGGCATCGAAGCCGATTTCGTCGACGCCTGCGACGCCGCGGCGCTGGCCGCGGCGATTCGCCCCGGCAAGACGAAGGTCGTCTACCTCGAGGCGTTGACCAACCCGCTCTTGCGCATTCCCGCGCTGGAGGAGGCGGTGCACATGGCGCACGAGGCCGGTGCGATCGTGGTGATCGACGCGACCTTCGCCTCGCCCGCGCTCTTTCGCCCGCTCGAGCACGGCGCCGACCTGGTGGTCCACAGCGTGACCAAGTATCTCGGCGGCCACGGCGACGTCGGCGCGGGCGTCATCGTCGGTGCTCGCGCGCTGATCGAGCGCGCGCGTGCCTATCTGGTGCGCACGGGCTCAACGATCCCGCACTTCGAGGCTTGGCTGGCCCAGCGCGGCCTGCGCACGCTCGCGTTGCGCATGGAGCGCCACTCGCGCAACGCGGAGGCCGCGGCCGCCTTTCTCGCCGGCGCCGGCGGCGTCGCGCGCGTCCACCATCCCAGCCTCCCCGGCCATCCGCAGCACGAGCTTGCGCGGCGCCTCTTTCCGGAGGGTTGCGGCGGCATGCTCTCGTTCGAGCTCGCGGGCGGCCGCGCCGCCGTCGAAGCCTTCGTGCGCGGGCTGAGGCTGATCGCCATCGTGCACAGCCTGGGCGAGACGGCGACCACCATCTCGTACAGCGTTGCCAGCTCGCACCGCGGTATCCCCGCCGCCGAGCGCGAGTTCCTCGGCGTCAACGAGAGCCTGCTGCGCCTCTCGTGCGGCATCGAGCGCGGCGATGACATCATCGACGACCTGCGGCGCGGACTCGAAGCCGCGCGAGAGAAAGGATAGCCTTGTACTCACGTAAGCGGATCGCCCTCGCGCTCGCCTTGGCCATGCTCGGCGGGTGCTCCTCGCAGAGCTCCAACAGCGCCTCCTCCAGCTCCTCGGCCTCCCCCGAGGCCGGCGGCGTCGCGGCCGCCGGCGGCAAGGTGATCGGCGTCTCGATTCAAGATCGCGAGGCGCAGTTCTACCAGGCGATGGAGTCCGGCATGCGCGAGGAGGCGAAGAAGTATGGCTACACGCTCCACGTGGTCGACGCCAACCGTGACAACACCAAGCAGCAGTCGCAGGTCGAGGACTTCATCGCGCAGAGGGTCGATGCCATCGTGCTGACGCCCTACGACTCCACCGCCATCGGCAGCGCCATCGTCGAGGCCAACAATGCCAAGATCCCCGTCTTCACGGCCGACATCGCCAGCACGTCGAAGCAGGGCAGCGTGATCGCGCATATCGCCTCCAACAACGTGCAGGGCGGCATGGAGGCCGGCAAGCTGATGTGCGCCGCGGTGAAGGGCGCCGCTGATCCGACGGTCGCGATCATCGACGAGCCGGAGGTCACCAGCGTCCAGGACCGCGTGAAAGGCTTCAAAGCGGAGCTGGCCAAGGCGTGTCCCCATGTGAAGGTGGTGGCCGACATCTCGGCGGGCGGGCAGCGCACGAAGGCCAGCTCCGTGGCCGACGACTTGCTGCAGCGCAATCCCAAGCTCTCCGGCATCTTCGGCATCAACGACGACTCGGCGCTGGGCGCCATGAAGTCGGTGCAGGCGGCGGGCAAGGCCGGCAAGGTGGCGATCGTCGGCTACGACGCCACGTCGGAGGCACGCGCCGCGATCAAGGCCGGCACGATGTACGGCGACGCGATCCAGCATCCCGACCAGATCGGCAAGCTGACGGTCGACGCGATCCACGACTACTTCAACGCGAAGCAGCCGCAGCGCGTCATCGCGGTTCCCGTCGGCACCTTCACCAAGGCCGACGCGCAGTAGTCTCTTGCCGCAGTCCGAAGGCGCCCCAATGGCGCAAGCGGTGCTCTTGGAGATGCGCGGCATCTCCAAGACCTTCCCCGGCGTTCGGGCGCTGGACGGCGTGAGCCTAGAGGTGCGGGCCGGTGAGGTGCACGCGCTGGTTGGCGAGAACGGCGCCGGAAAGTCGACGCTGATGAAGATCCTGGCCGGTGCGCAGCCGGCGGATAGCGGCGAGATCTTGGTAGACGGCGCCGCGGTGAAGATCGGCGGACCGCGCGACGCCGAGCGCTGCGGTATCGCGATGATCTACCAGGAGTTCAACGTGGTTCCAGCGCTCGACGTCACCGCCAACGTCGTGCTGGGGCGCGAGCCGGCCGCCTTCGCGGGCTGGTTGGACGCCGGCGCGGCGCGCGCCGCGGCACGCTCGACGCTGGAGCAATTGGGCATCGACCTCCCCTTGGGCGCGTTGGTCGGGCGGCTCGCGGTGGCCCAACAGCAGATGGTGGAGATCGCCAAGGCGCTGCTGCGCAAGGCGCGCGTGCTGGTGATGGACGAGCCGACCGCGGCGCTCACCGATCGCGAGATCGACCGCCTCTTCGAGACCATCAAGACGCTACGCGCGCGCGGCGTCGGCATCGTCTATATCTCGCATCGCCTGGAGGAGCTTCCGCGCATCGCCGACCGCATCACCGTGCTGCGCGACGGGCGCGTGGTGGGCGGGGGCACGCTGGCGGAGCTGCCGCAGCACGCGATGATCCGGCTGATGGTGGGGCGCGAGATCGATCAGTACTATCCGCCGCTGCCCACGCTGGATGCGCATGCGCCGGTCGTGCTCTCCGTGCGCGACCTGCGCAGCGGCAGCGCCGTGCGCGGTCTCTCGTTCGAGGCGCGCGCGGGCGAGATTCTGGGCATGGCCGGCCTGGTCGGCGCGGGGCGCACGGAGACGGTGCGCGCCGTCGCCGCCGCCGACATCCCCAGCGGCGGTGAGATCTTCGTGGAGGGCAAGCGGCTGCGCGCGCGCGGCCCGCACGACGCCATCGCGGCGGGCATCGCCTTCGTCACCGAGGACCGCAAGGGGCAGGGACTGGTGCTGGGAATGAGCGTGCGCGAGAACGTGACGCTCCCGCATCTGGAGCTCTTCCGCCGCGCGCTGGGCTTCGTCGATCGCGCACGGGAGAAGACGGTGACGCTGGACCTGGTCGCGGAGCTGCGCATTCGAACGCCCTCCGTCGAGCAGCGCGCGCGTAATCTCTCCGGCGGCACGCAGCAGAAGGTGGTGCTGGCGAAGTGGCTGACGCGTCGCGCGCGGCTCTTCCTCTTCGACGAGCCGACGCGCGGCATCGACGTGGGAGCCAAGGCGGAGATCTACGAGCTGATGGTGGAGCTGGCCAAGCAAGGCGCCGCGGTCGTCATGGTCTCCAGCGAGCTTCCCGAAGTCTTGGGAATGTCTCACCGCGTGCTGGTGGTGCGCGACGGGACGATCGCCGGCGTCTTGACGCGCGAAGAGGCCACGCGCGAGCGGGTGATGGCGCTGGCGACGGCGGCGCGCGGAGCGGCATGAACGGAGCGGAACAGTGGGCGCGATGACCGGCGGCAAGGCAATCGAGGAGCGCGCGGCGGTGACGCCGGCGCGAGCGATGTGGTGGCGCTACGCCGTCGTGGGCGGCGTGCTGATCGTCTTTCTGGCGCTGGTGACGACCTTCACGCACGGCGCCTTTCTGGACCCGGGCAACCTGGTCAACGTGCTGCGCCAGATCACCTACAACGCCGTGCTGGCGGCCGGCCAGACGTTTGTGATCGTCACCGCCGGCATCGATCTCTCGGTCGGCTCGTTGGTCTCACTCTGCGGTGTCGTCATGGCGATGGCCGCCAACGCGCTGCCGTTCCACGGCATCGTGCTGGTGGGCGTGGTGCTGCTCATCGGCGCCGCCGTCGGCGCGATCGCCGGCTACATCAACGCGCTGCCCGTGGTGCGTCTGGGCTTGCCGCCGTTCATCACGACGCTGGCGATGATGCTGATGGCGCGCGGCCTGGCATATAAGCTTTCGCACGGGCGGCCGATCGCGCTCAACAGCGACGCCTTCAACACGATCGGCATCGGCTTCACGCTGCGCGGCCTGGGCCATCTGCTGCAGATGCCGGGCATCCCGGTGGCCGTGCTCTGGATGGCCGTGGTGCTGATCGTCTCCGGTATCGTGTTGGCGCGCACGCGCTTCGGCCGTTACGTGTACGCGATCGGCGGCAACCCCGAGGCGGCGCGCCTGGCCGGCATTCCCACGCGCGGCGTGGTGACGGCCGTCTACGTAATCAGCGGCATCTGCGCCGCCATCGCCAGTCTTCTGCTGATGGCGCGCTTCCAGTCGGGCTCCCCGCAGACCGGCTACGGCTTCGAGCTGACGGTCATCGCGGCGGTCGTCGTTGGCGGGACCAGCCTCTTCGGAGGCTCGGGGACCATCGCCGGCACCTTCATCGGCGCTTTGTTGATCGGCGTGCTCAACAACGTGATGAACTTGGCCAACGTCGAGTCGTACACGCAGGACATCGCGCTGGGCGCCGTCATTCTGCTCGCGCTGATCCTCGACCAGTTGCGCAAGCGCATCTGGCAATAAAGAAAGCGAGAGAGGCCCACCAAGGACCCAACGCCGCTGGGCCCTCCGACGCTGGCACCGCGCCTCCGAATCGGCGATGCTGAGAGCGGAAAGCACATGATCGATGCACGGGTAGCCAACCCTCCGGTATGCGTGCGGATCGTCGACGGCAGCGTCGCGATGCGCACGCAGCGGGAGGAGGTGCATACGGTCGCCGAGCGAGTCTACGGCCGCCTCACCGTCGCTCCCGATGCCGACACCGCGTGGGGACGGGTCGAGGGCGGCGCGCTGTTGGCCGAAGGGCGCGAGTACATCCTGCCGCACTGGAACGGTGGGGCGGCACTCGAGGGAGCTCTGGAGGCGATGCTGCGGGCGAGCCAGTCGCGTCGACACCCCGAGACGGAGGACGCCCGGGGGAGCGCGTTCGTCTTGCGAGCCGACCTGATTTCGGTCGAGGTGCGGATTCTGCTGCAGAGCGTGGCCCGAGCAGTCCTCGTCAGCCGTCGCGGCAGCCTCTTCGAAGAGGTGCGACGTGCAGAAGAGTCCGAGACCGCCCCGCCGCGCCGCGTGTCATTCCCCCTCCTCGCGCGACTGCCGAGGAGTCGGAAAACGCGAGATCAGC
>JAGWST010000335.1 GCA_028869325.1 bacterium
CCGCCCTCCGTATAGGTGACCTCACGACCGATCAGCTCCGAGAGGAAGCCATCGGAGAACGTCACGGCCGCACCCTCGATGAGGCGTGGCTGGAGCGGCGCGAAGGGTCGTATCCCGGGCGGAGGTAGAGGCTATGAAAGCGCGAGCAGACGCAGCGAACCGCCGCTGCGTCGACCGGTTGCGAAGAGGACAGGGCGACGCGCCTCGCAACCCAGCGGCGCAGAAGCCCAAGCATCGCGGTCATGGGAGTACACCTCCGAAAAGCCTGGTAGCGGATCGTCCGCCGCAGCGGGATCACGGTGGTCCGAGTATCTACTGGAGCCGTCGCTGGTCATCGAGAGCACGTCACCTCCTTTCGCTGCGGCGCGTGGCGCGCCGAAATTGGACCTTTTCATTCTAGCCGCTGGCTCGATGCGAAGTCAACGCCGCGCTGCCGAGAGGGCTGCGGCCACGAAGCCGCAGATCAGGACGAGGCCGTAGGCGTTGCTGCTGCGGCGGTGGAGGGCCTCGAACGTGCGCCGCCTCACGTCGCCGGGCGGCAGCGCATCGATCGAGTCGGGAACCGCGGCCACGATGGCGTCCATGCGCGGTGCGAGGCTGCCTTGCACGTAGTCCGTGGTGCCCACGGCGAGCGCCACGAGCAGCGCGGCCAGGATGGCCATTCTCCCGTCGACCGGGATGCGGCCGAGCCAGATGATCAGGATGAGGCCGCCGCAGAGCCACGTCAGCCAGGTCAGCGTGCGCAGCGAGGCGCCGATGATCGCCCCCGCCTCGCGTGCCGGTGCATGCGCGAACGCGGCGGGGGCCGCGATGAAGGCGATGCCAACCAACGAGCCCAGCCACACGATGTAGAGGAAGAACTCGAGGATCTGCACGGCGGCGCGTCCTTGGCGCGGTCTCTCGAGCGGCGCGCCGCGTCTGCGAATCGGTAACCCGGCCATCGCTGGAAGGAACCTCCTCAATGCGGCTGGTAAGGGCGGCCCGCTGTGATGGACGACGCGAAGGCTGTGCTCGATCTTGCCGTGGAGGCCGCACGGGCCGCGGGCAAGGTTCTCTTACGCCACCTCGGCGGCCCTCTAGAACTCGGCTGCAAGAGCTCGCGCGCCGACCTGGTCACGCAGGCCGATCGCGAGAGCGAGGCGGTGCTCAGGCAGCGCTTGCTCGCCGGGCGTCCCGGCTCGGGCTTCTTCGGTGAGGAGACGGGGGCCACGGCCGGGATGAGCGGCGAGCGCTGGATCGTCGATCCTCTTGACGGCACCACCAACTTCGTCCATGCCTTTCCGTTCTTCTGCGTCTCGATCGCCTTCGAGCGCGACGGCGTGGTGGAGGCCGGCGTGATCTACAATCCCGCGCAGGAGGAGCTCTTCGCGGCACGGCGCGGCGCCGGCGCGGAGCGCAACGGAACGCCGCTCCATGTCTCCGAGGTCGAGGCGTTGAGCGAGGCGCTGCTCTGCACGGGCTTCATGCCGGGCCCGGGCGGCGCCGCCCGCAATCTGCCGCACTTCGTGGCGTTCAGCGACTCTTCGCACGCGGTGCGGCGCGTCGGTGCGGCGGCGCTGGATCTCTGCTATGTGGCGATGGGGGCGTTCGACGGCTTCTGGGAGCACGGGCTCCATCCGTGGGACGTCGCCGCCGGCAGCCTCATCGTAAGCGAGGCCGGCGGCCGCGTCACCAAGGACGACGGCTCCGCGTTCACGCTCGATGGGCGCGAGATCGTGGCGAGCAACGGGCGCATCCACGAGGAGATGCTCTCCGTCCTCGCCGCAGTCTAACCTGCTAAAGGCCTCAACAGCCTTCGAGGCGGGCACGCGCCAGAGCGATCTGCGTCTTGGCGTCGGGGATCTCGCCGCGCTCGACCATCGCCCAGGCATCGGCTAGGCTCATCGTCTGCACGCGGATATCTTCGTACGGCTCCGGCTGCGCCGTTCCCGCGCTGAGCCCCTCGGCGACGCAGAGGTGCAGGAGCTCGTTGCAGAAACCGGGCGAGGCGTAGAAGGTCCAGAGCTCGCGCATGCGCTCGCAGCGATAGCCGGTCTCCTCGCGCAGCTCGCGCACGGCGCAATCGACGGGACGCTCTCCGGGTTCCAGCTTTCCGGCGGGAACCTCCCAGAGATAGCGGCCGACGGCCGGGCGATATTGACGGATCATCACAACCTCGCCGGGCGCCGGCTGCGCCAGGATGCAGACGGCGCCGGGATGCTCAACTACTTCGTACGGCCGCGGCTTGCCCTCCGGCGAGTCGATCTGGTCGACGCGCAGGGAGATGACGCGGCCTTCGTAGATGCGGCGCGAGCTTCGCGGGCGGTGCGCCGGATCCGGCGCGGGCGTCTCATGCATGCGGCGTTGGGTCCCGTCGCGGCGTTTCGGAGGAGGTGAGATTCGAACTCACGGAACCCTTCCAGGTCCGGCGGTTTTCAAGACCGCTGCATTCAACCGCTCTGCCACTCCTCCACGAATGGCTTTCCCTTGTCGCGTAAGGGATTGGTGCTCTTAGCGCTTGCGCCTCTGCGGCCCCTTTCCCGGCGTTTTCCGGCGGGTTGCCGACGAAAGCGCAGGTACGGAGGCGCCTCCTGCGGGTTCGTCGGGAACGCCAGCTGCCCTCCGCAGGGCCTCGCCGGTCCTCTCGGCAGTGCGAGAACGCCTTCATCTCGCTCTTGGCCAAGGACCTCAATGCGTACGTGTAAGTGCTGGCGGTGGCCACCTCGGCGCGGGCCATCCGCCGGGTGAGGCTGGCAGGCGCGGCAATCCCCGCCGAATTCGCCGACCTACCGGAGCGCATGCAGGCCGTTCACGTTGGCGTTACCCTCCCCGTGTGGAGGTCGTACACCATGCCAACGATACCTAGCTC
>JAGWST010000336.1 GCA_028869325.1 bacterium
ACGATGACGTTGGCGATGATATAGCCGGTCACCACCCAGGCCGCTTGGTCGATGGTGGCACCAAGGTTTCCTTGGATCGTCGGCAGCGAGACGTTGACGATCGTGCTGTCGACGATCTCGAGCAGCGTCGCCAGGCTCACCGCCAGCGTCACGAGGAGCCGGCGCCACCCGTATTCGATGACGTTGGATTGACGTCCGTCCATGACGGTCTCCCTGCTCTCTGGCGCTACCGGATCTTGACGTTCGTGACGACGTTCATCCCTGGGCGCAGCGGCGTATCGGCCGGATTGGGACCGTCGAGCTCGATGCGCACGGGGATGCGCTGCGTCACCTTCACAAAGTTGCCGGTGGCGTTCTGCGCCGGGACGATCGAGAAGGTCGAGCCGGTCGCCGGTCCGATCGAGACCACGTGTCCCGCGAATACCTTGCCCTTGTAGGCATCGACCGTGATGTCCACGTGCTGCCCCGGCCGCATCATCGCGATCTGCGTCTCTTTGTAGTTCGCGGTGATATAGATCTTGTCGAGTGGGACGATGGCGAAGAGCGCCTGGCCGACGGAGACCGTCTGGCCGGCGGCGACGTTCTTCTCGCCGATATACCCGTCGCTGGGCGCGTAGATCTTCGTATAGGAGATCGAAGATTGCGCCTGGGCCACGGCCGAGCGGGCGTTCTTCACCTGCGCCGAGGCCGCTTGTGCCTGTGCCTCTTGCGAGCTCACCTTATAGGGCGTCGCGCTCTCGGCCAGCTTGCCGCTGGCCATGGTGAGGCCGGCCTGCGCCGAGCTCACCGCCGCCTGCGCCGCGCTCAGGCGATCGCCGGCGGCCTTCACCGCGGCCTCCGCTGCCTGTGCGTTCTGCTGCGCCTGCTGGTAGGAGCCCAACGCGCTCGCCGCCGCGGCTCTGGCCGCGTCGAGCTGGTTTGCGGCCACCGCGCCTTCGTTCACCAGCTGCTCCGTGCGGTGAAGGTCGGCATCCGCCTTGGTCAGCGCGGCGCGTGCCGCGGGAACCGCCGCGCCGGCGGCTCGGGATTGCGCCTGCGCCGTCGCCAGTTGAGCCTCTCCAGCCGAGAGGTCGGCCCGTGCGGAGAGGATCTGCGCCTGCGCCGAGCTCACCCCGCCTTGGCTCTGCTGAACTTGGGCCCCCTGCGTCGCCTGCGTCAGATCGATACCGACGCTGGCCTGCCGCGCCTGCGCCTGCGCCGCCGCCAGACTCGCCTGCGCCGCCTGCAGCTTGTCGAGCTCATCACGGCCGTCCAGGCGCATCAGCAGCTGGCCCTTGCGAACCCGCTGATTCGTATCGACGTAGATGGCGTCGACGCGCTCCGTGATCTTCGAGTTGACCTGCACGATGTCGACGTCGACGGTCGCGTCGTCGGTACCTTGGTGGGCATGCGCGTAGACGAACCACTTCACGCCGAAGATGACGACGACGATCGCCACGATCACGCTCGCCATCGCCAACAGGCGGCGCCGCCCGGGCGGCATACCCCCGTTCTGCTCGGCGGGCTCCGGCGGCGCGGGAGCGGCGGCCTTCTGCTCGGCCGGCGCCGCGGGCATCTCGACGCTCGTCCTACTCATGATTGGAGGGTACCTTTCAGGAAGATATCGGTGTAGAAGGCGATATCTTGCTCCGTCGTGGGATGGTCTTGGTTCCAAAAGCGCTTGCCCATGACGTGCGAGAAGATCATGCCGGTGAGTGCGCGCGTCAGGCGGTCCGCGTCACCCGCGATGCGACCGGCGTCGATCTGGCGCCGCAGATACTCCGTGAGCAACGCGTGGAATCTCATCGGCCCCTTGAGGATCGGCGACTCGCCGTTGAGCGACTTGGCGCTCATGTTGACGCGAATCAGGTCCTCGACGCGCTCCATGCGCCGCGCGAACGAGAGGCCGATGCGGATCAGGTCTTGCCGCACATCGCCGCTCTCCTCGTCAAAGTCGGTGATCTGCGTAAGGCTGCAGCAGCGCTCCACCATCTCCGAGAAGAGGCGATCCTTCGAGCCGAAGTGACGGAAGAGCGTGACCTCGTTGACCCCCGCCAGTTGGGCGATCTCGCGCGTCGTCGCGCCGAGCGGCCCGTTGCGCACGTAGACCTCGCGGGCGGCGGCGAGGATTCGCTCCCGGGTCTCTTCTGGGGTGGTCCGATGCGTTGTCTCCATGATCGTAAGCAAGTAAATACTTACATCATAGCCCGCATTTTGTCAAGTCCTAAATCAATCCTCCGCCATGGCCCGCCGGACGATCCGCATCCAGGCCCCGAAGCGCGGGTCCTCGTCGGGGCTGCGCACCCCCGTGTAGAGGACCACGGCGTAGCGGCGGCCGCTGCTCAGCGTCAAGATGCCGCCGTCGTGGCTGACCTCGTCGGTGTCGCCGGTCTTGTGCGCCAAATGGTCGCCCGCCTGAAGACCCAGCGGAAGCTTGCCCCTCCACCATTGCTGCGCCAAGATCGCGAGCAGCTCGCCGGAGCCCGGAAGGCGCCGGGCGTCGAGCGCCGCCAGCAGTGCCGCCGCGTCTCCCGCCGGGTGCGCGTTGCGCCCCGTCGCCTGCGGGTCCTCGATCAGGGGCTCGGCCCCGGAGAGCTTGCGGCGCACGAAGGTGCGCTCCAGGCCGATCGCGTGGCAGTAGGCCGTGATCTCCTCGCGCCCGAGAAGATCGATCAATTGGTTCGTGGCGACGTTGTCCGAGCGCGCCAGCATCAGCTCGATCAGCTCGCCGGCGGGACAGACGTATCCGGCGCGTATGGGACTCGGCGCATCGTTGGGGGTCAGGTTGCTCTCGCTCACCGTGACGGGCTGCTCCGGCGAGAGCTTGCCTGCGGCGATGCGCGACCACGCGGCGGCGGCGATCGGCAGCTTGATCATGCTGGCCGGATAGAGCGGCAGCCAAGGCTGCGCCTCGGCGCGCTCGCGCCGGCCCCCGTCCAGACGCTCGACGATCGCGCTAAACGGCGAGAGCCCAGCGCTGCGCGCGGCCTCGGCCAGCAGCGCCTCGTCGATCATCGCGGCGCGGCGTGGTCGAGCGGCAGGGCGAGGCGCGTGGCCACCTTGCGCAGCTCCGCCGCGATGCGATCGTTGCCGTAGCGCAGAGCGCGGCGGCGGTCGCTCACCTTCCGCCCGCCGATGAAGGTCTCGACGACGATCCCCGGGTCGGAGACGTAGACCAGTTGGTTGACGGGGTTGGACCATGGATGAAAGGCCGGATGCGTGCGGTCGACCACGCACCAGTCGGCGGCCAGCCCGCTAGCGAAGTCGCCCGCGGCGACGCCCACGGCGCTCGCGCACTCGCGCGTCCCCATCAGCCACGCCTCGCGCGCGCTCAAGGTCGCGCCGTCGAGGGCGGCGGTCTTCTGCAGAAACGTCGCGGCGCGCATCTCGTCGTAGATCGAGGGGCGCAGGTCGCAGTCGGTGCCGAGCCCCACCCGCACGCCGCGCCGGCGCAACCCCACCACGTCGGCGATGCCGTCGCCCAGATACTGGTTGGTCACCGGATTGTGGATGAGCGCCGCGCCGCGCGCGCCCATGAGGTCCTTCTCCTCCTCCGACTGCCAGATCGCGTGGACGGCAACGAACTGCGGACCCAGAACGCCCAGCGAGTCGAGATACGCGATCGGCGTGAGCCCCGTACGCGCGCGGACCTGCTCCACTTCGTAGCGCGCCTCCGCGACGTGCATGTGGGCGGGAACGCCCAGCTCACGCGCAAGATCGACGGCGGCGCGCGTCATCTCGGGCGAGGCCGCGTGCAGCGAGTGCGGCGACGGGCAGACCATCACGCCGGCACCGTTCAGCCGCTTCGCCAATGCCAGCGTATCGCGGCGCGCGTCGGCGATCTCCTCGCGAAAGGCCGCGGGGGCGTATGCCGCGTCCATCCAGGCGCGCGCCAGCACCAGCCGGATGCCGCAGTCGTTGGCGGCCTCCACCAGCTTCTCCACGTGGCGCATCCCGGCTCCGTTCAAGTAGAAGAACTCGACCACCGTCGTGATGCCGTTGCCCAGCATCTCGACAAAGGCCGCGAGCGCCACCCAGTACAGCTCCTCCGGCGTCAGTTGCGGAATGATGCGATAGAGCGCGTCGTCGCGCCAGCGATCGAAGCCCCAATCGTCGGCCCAACCACGCAAGAGGATCTGATAGCAGTGGCTATGACCGTTCACCGCGCCCGGTGCCAGAAGACGGTCGTCGCCGTACTCCATGCGCGGCAGGTCGGGATGGGCATCCGCCATCGCGGCGCCCTCCCCGGCGCGCACGATGCGCCCGTCGTCGACGACGAAGGCGAAGTCGCGGACCGCTTCGCCTCCAACGATGGCGTGCCGGGCACGCACCATCTGCATCATCCGATGATCTCCCCCGCGCGGACAACCGCCGCCGCCAGATTCGCCCCAAAGATCCACCCGAACTCGCGCGCTTCGTGCATCTCCATGACCACGGCGTCCGCGCAGGCGCCAGGCTCGAGCGTCCCTGCATCCAAGCGCAACGAGTGCGCCGCCGCGCTGGTCACGCCGGCCAGCGCCTCCGCCGCCGTCAGCCGCAGCAGCCGCCGGCCCAGATGGGCCGCCATCTGCAGGCTGGGCGAGGGCGCGGTGCCGGGATTGAAGTCCGTAGCCAGCGCCACCTGCATGCCGGCCTCCAGCATGGCGCGCGCCGGTGCGGGCTCCTTTACGCCCATGTGCCACGCCGTGGCCGGGCAGAGCACGGCTACCGTCCCGGCCCGCGCGAGCGCCGGGATGCTGGCCGGCGCCATCGCGTTGAGGTGGTCCGCCGCGTCGACCGCAAGCTCCGCGGCCAGCGCCGCGGCGCCTGCGTCGGCAAACTCATCGCAGTGCAGCCGCAGGCGCAGGCCGTGCTCGCGCGCCGCCACCAAGTAGCGGCGCGCCTGCGCCACGGTGAACCAGCCTGGCTCGCAGAAAGCGTCGGCGTAGACGGCGCCGGCCGCGCGCGCGTAGGGAACGGCACCGGCGATCAGCGCATCGACGAAGGCGTCGTCGTCGGGGTACTCCGGCGCATGCGCGTGCGGCCCCGTGAGCGTCGGTACCACGCGGGGCATGCCGCCGCGCCTGCCGGTGCGAACGATCGTGCGCAACAGCGCAAGCTCGCCGTCGATGCGCAGATCGTAGCCCGTCTTCACCTCGGCCGAGGTCGTTCCGTGCAGCAGCATCGTGCGCAAGTGACCGGCAAGCGTCTCCTCGAGCTGCGCCTGACCGGCTGCGCGCGTGCGTTCGATGGTGTACGCCGCGCCCAGCGGCGGCGGATCGCCATGCGTGCGCGCGACGAAGTCGGGCTCGCGGTCGCCCATGTAGAGCGGGTGCGCGTGCGCATCGACGAATCCCGGCAGCAGCACGCGACCGGCCAGATCGAGCTCCACCACCTCGCGGCGCCGGCGCTCATCCTGGGCGTGGTAGGCCGCGCGCACCTCGGCCTCGTCGCCCACGGCGGCGACTACGCCGTCCAAGGCCAACAGCGCACCCCTCCGATGGAGCCCGAGCTGCTCGAAGGTCACGCCCGCCTGCGCATGGGCGCGCGCGCCGCGGTTGGTCACCACGCTGCCGCCGTAGGCCAGCAACGAGCCCCCTCGTGTAGTGTCTCGCAAGTTCATGCCGTTAGTCCGCAAAGGATTTCTCGTTGGGCCTAGGATCGAAGAGGGAGCAATGCCGCAGCATTGTGACCGATGAGAGACAAAGGTCCGGCGGAAAAGACGAGCGGAATGATGGTACGAACTTGCGAGACACTACACTAGAGGCGCCAATCGATTCCCCGCTCGTCGGCGGTTGCGATGGCCTCCTCGTAACCGGCGTCGGCATGCCGGATGACGCCGATGCCGGGATCCGTGGTGAGCACGGCGGCGAGCTTGGCTTGCGCCAGATCCGTGCCGTCGGCGACCACCACCATGCCCGCGTGCTGCGAGTAGCCGATCCCGACGCCGCCGCCGTGGTGGATCGAGATCCATGAGGCGCCGGCCGCCGTGTTGAGCAGCGCGTTCAGCAGCGGCCAATCGGCGACCGCGTCCGTGCCGTCCCGCATCGCCTCCGTCTCGCGGTAGGGCGAGGCGACCGACCCCGCGTCGAGATGGTCGCGCCCGATCACGATCGGCGCGCGCACCCGGCCGCTGCGCACCAGCGCGTTGAAGGCAAGCCCTGCGCGGTGGCGATCGCCGAGCCCCAGCCAGCA
>JAGWST010000337.1 GCA_028869325.1 bacterium
ACCGCGTAGCTCTGGCAAGGCGCAACGAGCGACAATACCCTCTGCGGTATGCGAGCGAGGAGCAACGCAGCCAGAGCTACGCGCTGCTGCGACCCGAAGGGCTGGGGCCCTTTTGACCGGCTTCTTTGTCCTTCGTCGGTTACAGAGCTATGGCTATGCGCCCTCCTCAGATCCTCGAAGGCGGTCAAAATCATCCCCAGCGACTGTCACGCTATTTGTGGTTCGGGACACTAGATTCCGCCGCCCTACACATCGAGCTTCAGATGATCGTGGGCGAGGATGATCTCGCCGGCGAAGCTGCGCGACGCATCGGCGCGGATCGCCTCGGCGCCGACATGCTGCGAGTAGTGCGTAATCACCAAACGCTCGATGCCGGCCTGCTGCGCCATCGCACCGGCCTCCGCGGGGGTCGAGTGGCCCCGCTCACCGATCTCTTCGAAGCCGGGCTCGAGGGTCGCCTCGCAGAGCAGCACGTCGGCCCCCCGGGCAAACTCGACCAAGCCCTCGGAGGGGGCAGTATCCGCCGAGAAGACCAGCGTGCGGCCCCCGTGCGAGACGCGCATCGCGTAGGCCGGAATGTAGTGGCGCGTCGGCGCAAAGCGCATCTCAAGATCGCCCACGCGTCGCGCATGCTGCGTGTCATACGTGCCGACGGCGAAGGACTCGTCCAAAAAATCGCCGGCGCTTCCCTCGCGTGCGAAGGCCGCCACCATGGCGCGCAGCAGCGGCTCGCCGCCCGGCGGCAGCAGCAGCGGCAGGCGCGTCTTGGGCCTCTCGTCGCCGTACTTCAATGCGTAGCGATACGGCACCACGTCGATGAAGTGATCGGCATGCATGTGCGAGATGGCGATCGCCGAGACCGCCGTGTAGGAGACGTGGCAGCGCAGGTTCGCAAAGGCGCCCGTACCCATGTCGAGGACGACGCGGTCGGCGTTGGACTCGACCAGATAGGAGGAGCAGGCGCGACCCGGGTTTGGTACCGCGGGGCTAGAACCGAGGACCGTCAACCGCAGGAGCGCGCCGTTGACGCTCATCTCAGCGCGGTGCTGATCGTCTCCAGCACATCGGCGGCGTGACCGTCCACCTTGACCCTCGGCCAAGCCGCGCGAACCACGCCCTTCGTGTCGATGAGAAACGTTGATCGCTGGACGCCCAAGCTCTTCTTGCCGTACATGTTCTTCTCGACCAGCACGCCGAAGGCTTCGATGAGCGACTTCTCCTCATCGGCCAGGAGCGGGAACGGAATTCCGTACTTCTCCTTGAAGCGTTGGTGCGAGGCGGCGCCGTCTTTGCTGACGCCGACGATCTCGACACCCTGGCGCTGGAACTTCGCGTACTCGTCGCGAAACTGCGCCGCCTCGCTCGTGCAGCCCGGCGTGTCGTCCTTCGGGTAGAAGTACAGCACCAGCGGCTTGGCGAGGATCTCCTTGCTGGTACGCCTCCTGCCGGCATCGTCGACGGCGGTGAACGCCGGGATCTTGTCGCCAACCTCTAGCACTCGCTCCCCTTCCCTCCTTGCCCGGGCTGCTTCGCAGCAAGCGCGAAGCCTTCCTAGGAGCCTGTTGGGACTATGACGGCGGTCGCGCCTCCGCTAGCCTCGCGCCGCATGCGCGAGCAGCGGCGCGCGCATGGCCAGAAAGAGCCAAGCTCCGGCGGCGACGCAGACCGCGCAGCCCGACGCGATCGCAAAGGGCGCGCCGAAACGGTCGGCGATCGCGCCGGCGAGCAGGCTCCCCAACGGCCCCAGCCCCAAGAAGATCGTGGTGTAGATGCCCATCACGCGGCCCAGCATCACCTCGTCCGTCGACATCTGCACCAAGGTATTCATGCGGATCCAATAGGCCACCACGGAGAATCCCACCAGCGCGAGCAGCGGCAGCGCCGCGCGCAAGTCGCCCGCATAGGCGAATGCCGTCTGCGAGAGCGGCAGCGCCAGCGCCGTACAGAAGAGCGCCGCCCAGGTGGGCCTCCCCTTGGAGCCCGCGACCAGGACCGCGCTGACCAGCGCGCCCAGTCCCATCGCCGCGAAGAGCCAGCCCAGCACGCGCGCGTCACCGTGAAAGATGTCGCGCGTGAAGGCCGGCATCAAGACGATGTAGTTCATGCCGAAGATGCTGTACACGGCCATCGCCGCGGCCAAGCGCGCAAGAAACGGATGCGTCGCGAGGTAGGCCAGGCCCGCTCGCATATCGGCGACGACGGAGGTCCGCGTCTGGTCGGCGGCACTGCGCTGCACCATCTGTATGCGCAGCATCGTCAGCGCCGCCATGGCGCAAGCCAGACCGTTGGCCAGGAAGGCCGCCCCTTCGCCGAATCGCGCGATGAGGATCCCAGCGACCACGGGTCCGACGATTCTGGCGCCGTTGAAGATCATGCTCCCCAGCGCATTCGCGTTGAGCAGCAGCTCCGGGCCGACGACGTCGACGACCAGCGCCGAGCGCGCGGGAATATAGAAGGCATCGGCGATTCCGCCGATTGCCGCCAGGACGAAGAGCGACTCCAGCGTGACGCGGTGGGAGTAGTAGAGCAGGGTCAGGGCCAGCGCCTGCAGGGCGAAGATCATCTGCGTCACGTTGACCAGCAGTTTGCGGTCGAGGCGATCCGCGATGGTACCGGCGTAGAACGAGAAGAACAGGGAGGGCAGCGTCTCCAGGGCGCTGACGGTGCCCAGAATGGTCTTCGATCCGCTCAGAGCGTAGGCCAGCCATCCCACCGCCACCACCTGCATCCAGAAGCCGGCGTACAAGAGCGCGGAACCGGCGAAGTAGTAGCGGTAGTTGCGATTTCGGAACGCCGAAGAGAAGCGCGCGAGAAAGCTCGGCGCGGGCTGGCCGTCGATCACCCTTGCAGAGACTCTTCGCCGAAGAAGACGGTTGCGCGGACACCTCCGTGCGCGCCAGGTCGTGCGCCTCCGCACGGTCGAAGGTTGA
>JAGWST010000338.1 GCA_028869325.1 bacterium
CAACAACGCCGGCATCCTCAAGACGGGAAGCCTCGCGGCATCTTCGGTGGCCGACTGGGAGGACGTCGCACGCGTGAACGTATCCGGTATGCTCGCATGCTCGTTCGCCGTGCTCCCGCACATGACGGAGCGCTCCTACGGAAAGATCGTCAACGTGGCCTCCGTTTCGGCGCTGCGGGGAAGCGGCGCGATCGGCAACGCGCTCTACGCCGCCTCCAAAGCCGCCGTCGTCGCGCTGACGAAGGGCTTCGCCAGCGAATTCGGGCCCCGCGGCGTCAACGTGAACGCGGTAGCCCCGGCGGTTGCGGAGACGGCCATGACGGAGGGATCGCTGCACTCGAGCGCCGTTCGCGAAAGGACTCTGCGCGCCATACCTATGGGGCGATTCGCAACCGGCTGCGACGTGGGCAACGTCGCAGCCTTCCTGGCCTCCGACGTAGCGAGCTACATGAGCGGATCGATCGTGGTGGTCGACGGCGGCTACCTCACCGGCTAGCGTCCCCGCTCCTTCTCAATCTTCGACCGCTTGACTGATCGCCTTCAGCGTCTCGCTCTTGAGCTGCCCCCAAAGATGGTCTCGCGCCTCGAGAAAGACCGGCGACGAGCGCGACTCGTCCGCTCTCGGCCGCGGCAACGGGTTGGTGAATACCTCCTTGATGATGCCTGGGCGCGAAGACATGACCACGACCCGGTCCGAGAGAAAGATGGCCTCGTCGATCGAGTGCGTTACGAAGAGCACCATCTTGCGCCGTTGCGGCGTGAGGTGGCCGCCCCAGATCTTCAGCAGCTCCTCTTGCAGGATCTCGCGCGTCTGCGCGTCGACCGCCGCGAAGGGCTCGTCCATCAGCAGGAGGTCGGGATCGTTCGCCAGAGTGCGCGCCAGGGCGCAACGCTGCCGCATTCCGCCGGAGAGCTCACGCGGGTAGCGGTGCTCGAAGCCCTGTAAGCCCACCAGCGTGATGTAGCGCTGGGCGATCTGCGCGCGCTCCTTTGGCGGAACGCCGCGAAACTTCAGCCCCAGCTCGACGTTTTGCGCGACGGTCTTCCATGGCGGGAGCGCGTACTCTTGAAAGACCATACCGCGCCGTGAGCTGGGTCCCGCAACCGCGATGCCGTCGAAGACGACCTCTCCCCCCGAGGGCTCCTCCAGTCCCGCGACGATGCGCAGCAGCGAGGACTTTCCGCATCCGCTTGGGCCGACGATGCTGACGAACTCCCCCTCGCCGATCGAGAGGTTCACGCAGCCCAGCGCCTCGAAGCGCTGGCCGTCGCGTAACGCATAGAACTTGGTCACATCGTTGATATCGAGCGAGGCCATCTCCACTCCACTACGGTGTTGCAAGGCTCCAGTTGAGCCAATGCCGTTGGACGGCGCGCATGAGGACGTCCATCGCGAGCCCAAGCAGCCCGATGGCGATCATGCCGGTGAGCATCCTGGGCGTATCGAAGGCAAAACGCGCGCTTTGGACCATGAACCCCAGCCCCGACCTTGCCGCCAGCAGCTCCGCGGCGATGAGCGCCCCCCAGCCGACGCCCAGCCCGATCCGAAGCCCCGTGATCACCAGCGGCAGCGCCGCTGGTATCACGATCTCTCGAATGACGTCGGCCGGGCCTCCGCCCAGCGTCAGTACCGCCGCGATCAGCGTGCGGTCGACCCGGCGCACGCCTTCGATAGTGTTGAGGATCGCGGGGAAGAAGACGCCGAGTGCCAGGATGAAGACGTTCTGCACGTCGCCTACCCCGAACCAGAGGATGCCGAGTGGAATCCAGGCGGGCGGCGGGATCGGACGAAGATACTCGACGATCGGATCGACGACGTCGTCGAAGAGCGGCCACAGTGCGACGCCGAACCCCAGCGGAACGGCCACGACCGCCGCGGCCACGAATCCGGCCAGCAGCCGCAGCGCGCTGATACCCGCGTCTTGCGGCAGCTCGCCGTTCAGCAGCAGCGTCCATGCATCTCTGACCACAGCGCTCGGCGGGGGAAGCGCGTGCACCAGACCCGGCGCCAGCGGCGACCATGCGCTCACGTACTGCCAGATCGCCACCAGCACGGCGGGCAGCAGCAGCTTCATCGCTCCGCCCATGCCACCAGCCTGCGCTGCGCCACCCGCATGACCTGATCCATGAGAAAGCCCAGCAGACCGATGACGACCATTCCCAGCAGCACGCGCTCGGTGAAGAGCAGATTGCGAGAGTCTTCGATTAGGAAGCCCAAGCCCGACGAGGCGCCGACCAGCTCCGCGGCGACCAGCGCCATCCAGCCCACGCCCAGCCCGATGCGCAACCCCGTCAAGATGAGCGGGAATGCCCCCGGCAGCACGATCTCGCAAAGGATCTGCCAGCGCCTGCCGCCCAGCGTCTGCGCTGCCCAAACGAGCGTGCGCTCTACTCCACGCACGCCCGTATAGGTATTGATCACGATCGGATAGACCGCGCCGAGGAAGATGATGAAGATATTCTGCGCGTCGCCGATGCCGAACCAAAGCAGCCCCAGCGGAATCCACGCCATTGGCGGTATCGGGCGGAGGAACTCCACCAGCGGATCGACGAGCCGCCCGATGGCCGGCCACCAGCCCATCACCGCACCGGCCAAGATGCCGGCGGCCGCTGCGAGCGCAAAGCCGATGACGATGCGGTGAAGACTCGCGGCTGCGTCTGAGAGGATGACGCCGTTCTTGAGCAGGTCGATGAAGGCGCCCACCACCGCCGTGGGCGGCGGCAGCAGCGTCGCCGCGTCCGGTGAGCGCGACGGCAAGACGTAGCCTGCGACGGCTTGCCAGATCGAGAGCAGGGCGAGCAGCGAGAGGAGGCGGCGCCACCGTCTCACGGGATCACCGCCCGCCGTAACCGCTCTCCGCCTTCGGGAGGCCCGGCGAGCTCCGGGCAGGAGCGCTTGCCCTTGCAGCATCGTGTTGACGAGCTTACCCGCTTGCGCTACGGATGGTGCATCTTACCGTCGAAGGACCACGGCCGCTGCAGATCGCCCGGCCCAGGCCATGGCTGCGGCTTGTCGAGCTTGTACGGCCAGATGAGGCGGAACGGCTCACCCTTCGCGATCCACTGTTTGTAGGTCCCCAGCGTCACGCCTGGTGGGAAGAACGGCGGCTCCTTGGGTATCGTCCAACCCAGCTTCTTGAACGATGCGTCCACCCACTCGCGCGCGCCGTCGAAGTAGTCCATGTAGTCCTTCTCGGTCAACAGCCTCTTCGCACGTCCCTCGTCGTAGAGGAACTTCGCGACGCGCGCGCCTTCGAGCGCGTAGAGCTCCGTAAACGGATACATCGCCGTTGGCTTGAGGTTGTTCGCCCAGACGATATTCTGATCGTAGAGCAGTTGCGCGGGATAGACCTGGAGTGCCGGATTCGTCTTGACGATATCGGTCGCTTTACGCGGATCGAGCCGCTGCCACAGCAGCGCCTCCAAACACATATCGACCACCGCCTGCACGACGTCGGGAACGTTCTCCGCCAGCTCGTGGCGAATGTGGAGGTCTCCCCAGTAGAGCTGATAGGGCCCGGTGTCGTCGAAGATCTTTGCGTTCTTCAGGTACTTGACCATCAGCGACGGCGTCGGTGCCCATGGCACGACGGCGTCCACCCCCTTGGGAAACGTGGCTTGATCGGGGATGGACATGGGGCGAACGGTGAGATCCTTGCTCGAGTCGATGCCGTGCGCCTTGCAGTACGCCACGAAGGCGAACTCGGCCGAGCTGCCCGTCACCAGCCCCACCACCTTGCCTTTCAAATCCTCGGGCTTCTTCATCGTCGAGTCCGGACGCACCAGAATCTCGTGCTCGTCGAGAGGCGTCCAGATGATGCCTGCGCTGCGCACGGGGGCATTGCGAATGATCAGCGACGTCACGGGAAAGTCTCCGCCTTCGCCGATCTGCAGTTTGCCGGCCACGATCGCCTCGTTGAGCGGTGGGCCGGCCAGGAACGGCAGAAACTCGATCTCCAGACCGCGTGGCTTCTCCAAGCCGGCCGAGTGGATGACCATCGGCACCGTCGCCTCGACCATCCACGGGGGTTGGTAGCCCCAGCGGAGCGGCCACCAGCCCTTGGACTTGAGCCAAGCAACCGATTTCGCGCTCACTCGCTCGTAGGGCTGCGGCCATCCCCACGCCGTGAAGCGTGCGGCCTCCGCCCTTGCGGCGAGCGGATCGAGCCATGCGCCCAGCCCGGCAGCGGCTGCCGCTCCCGCGGCCGTCAGATCGAGAAACGTACGTCTGGTAAGGCTATCTCGCGCGCGAGCAGCCGCCCCTGCGCGCGGATCGAACCCCTCGTCGCTCATGCCGGCTTCTCCTATTCAAGGACGATGCGTCCTCAAGATGGGTGGCGGCGCAATGCCCGAGAGGGCAGCGCAAACCCCCGGAATCGCTGGAGGCTATGCACACCCGAGGCCGTGATATGCGGGACCTGTCTAGACCTGTACGAATAGGGTCTGTCGCTTGAATATAGCCAATAGCTCGCCGAAAAGTCAACACGCGTCACGAGTCGCCTCCAACGGCAAGCGCGTCGAGCGCCAGGAGGCCGTCCCCCTCCGGGAAGAGGCGAACGGGGTTCAGATCGAGCTCGAGGAGCCCCCCCTCTTGGTCGAGCGCGAGGTCGGAGAGCGCGAGCAGCAGCGCGACCAGCGCCTGCCGGTCGTACCTGAGCCCCCCGCGAACGCCGTCGAACACCCTAGCGCCCTTGAGCTCGAAGAGCATCTCCGCGGCGTCCTCGCGCGTGAGCGGCGCGGCGCGAAAGCTGACGTCCTCCATGACCTCTACGAAGACGCCCCCGAGACCCACCATGACCAGCGGCCCAAACGTCTCATCGCGATGGATGCCGGCGATCAGCTCCACACCGCCGGAGGCCATGCGCTGCACCAGCGCGCCGGAGATCTTGGCGGAAGGCGCGCGAGCGCGCGCCGAGGCCAGGATTCCCTCGTACGCCGCGGCGACGTCGGCGGCGCAGCTCAGGCCCAAGCGCACGCCGCCGGCCTCGGTTTTGTGTGGAATGTCGACCGACTCGATCTTGAGCGCCACGGGGTAGCCTAGCGCCTCCGCCTCCATCACAGCGTCCTCGGCACTCGTCACGACGCGCCAAGGCGGCAACGGGACGCGGTAGCGGCCGAGCAGCTCGAACGTCCGCGCGCTTGGCCACACCGCGCGCCTCTCCGGCGCGGGCTCGCGCGGGGCGTCGTCGGCGCGGACGCGACGCGCCCTCGCCTCTCCGTACGCCGCGAGCGCCCGCACGGCGGTGACCGCGCGCGTCGCGCTCGGCAGCATGCAGATGCCGCTCTCCATCAAGGTATGGCGCGCGGCGGCGGGGGCCGCGGCCCATGCGACGACAAACGGCTTGGTCGCGTTCTTCGCCACGCTCCGCAGCCGGCCGACCACCGTCTCGACGTGCCGCTCCATCAATCCCAGATAGAAGACGCCCGCATCGACCCCAGGATCATCGAGCACCAGGCCGATAGAGGATTCGAGCATCGCCGGGTCCGCGATGAACTGTGCCGTGATGTCGACCGGATTCTTGGTCGAGCCGAAGACCGGGATGACCTCGCGCAGCGCAGCGCTCGTCTGCGGCGAGAGCGCCGGGACCTCGAGGCCGATCTCCTCCGCCCGATCGGCCATCAGGACGCCCGCGCCCCCCGACTGCGTGATCAGCGCGACGCGTCTCCCCTGCGCCGGGTCGCAGAGGCAGAACGCCGTGGCCAGATCGAGCAGCTCCTCTTCCTGCGCGGCGCGCAGCACGCCCAGTTGCCGGAAGACGCTCGTGTAGATGCGATCCGACCCCGCGAGCGACCCCGTGTGCGACGACGCCGCGCGGGCCCCGGCTCCGAAGCGCCCTACCTTGACGATCACCACAGGCTTTCCGCACGCCATCGCCGTGCGGCACGCTTGCATCAGACGCCGCCCATCGCGCACGCCCTCGATATAGCCGGCCACGACGCGCACGCGTGGATCGTGCGCAACGTACTCCAGCAGGTCGGCGAACTCCACGCCGGCCTCGTTGCCGCTGTTGATGAAGTAGCCGATACCCAGACCGCGCTCGCGGGCCAACGCGTAGATCGCCGTCCCAAAGGCACCGCTCTGCGTCACGAAGCCGACCGGCCCCGATTGCAGCTCGTAGTCGCCGGCTTGACTGAACGTCGCCAGGACGCGGTCGAACGTGTTCATGAAGCCCAGCGTGTTCGGTCCGCACAGGAGCAGGCCGCCCTCGCGGGCGATGCGGCTCACCTCGTCTTGCAGCGCGCGTCCCTGCTCGCCGATCTCGGCGAAGCCGGAGCTGAAGACCACCGCGGCCCCCGCGCGCTTGGCGACGCACTGGCGCAAGGCATCGGGAACCGCGGCCGCCGGGAGGCCGACGATGACCAGGTCCACCGGA
>JAGWST010000339.1 GCA_028869325.1 bacterium
GAGCATCCACGGGCTAAGGGTTCTCTCGAGCGGGCGCGAATCCCACGGGATGCGCAAGATCGTCGTGGGCATGACCGGCGCCAGCGGAAGCCTGCTGGCGATTCGCACGCTCGAGGCATTGCGCGGCGTCTCCGGCGTCGAGACGCACTTCGTGATGAGCGAGGAGGCGGCGCGCACGCTGGAGCTGGAGGTGCCGGGCGCGCGTGTGGAGGAGCTGGAGCGCCTCGCCGACGTGGTGTATCGCAACGAGAACCTCGCCGCCGCGATCTCCAGCGGCTCGTTTCTGACCGCGGGGATGATCGTGGTGCCGTGTTCGATGAAGACCGCCTCCGCGATCGCGCACTCGTACAATCACAACCTGCTCACGCGTGCCGCCGACGTCACCCTCAAGGAGCGCCGCCCGCTGGTGCTCGTCGTGCGTGAGACGCCCTTGCACGTCGGGCATCTGCGCATGCTGGTCCAGCTGGCGGAGATCGGCGCGATCATTCTGCCGCCCATCGTGGGATTCTACACCCGCCCCAAGAGCATCGACGACGTGGTGAATCATACCGTGGGTAAGGCGCTCGACCAGTTGGGCGTCGAGCACACGCTCTTCACGCGCTGGGGCGGCGCCTAGCGGTGGGTATATAGGCACCTAGCATACTTGCCTTGCTCGCGCGAAGGCCACGGCAGGGCGCTCTCAGCCCCGGGCCGAAGGCGCGGCCTTCGGGTGCAGCGGCCCGCTCCGGTACCGTAGGAGGTCTCTTCGCTTGCGATCCTTTGGACTTGCGCTCGGTGGATTTGTGCTCGCGGCCGCGCTGGCGGCCTGCGGCGGCGGCAGCGGCATGGTGACGCCCACGGTTTCGCCGACACCGACGGCCAGCCCGACACCGGTGCCGACGGGATACCACGAGTACCTCGTTCCCACGGCGTCCAGCTTCCCGTACGGTATCGCCAAAGGCTCCGACGGCAACCTCTGGTTCACGGAGAACGCCGGCAACAAGATCGGCAAGATCACCACGGCCGGCGCGATCACCGAGTACACCATTCCCACGGCCGGCAGCCAGCCCTACGGCATCACGCCGGCGGCCGGCAACGGGGCCGCGCTCTGGTTCACGGAGTACGTCGGCAACAAGATCGCGCAGATCACCACCTCCGGCACGGTGACGGAGTATCCCGTCCCAACCGCCAGCGCCGGTCCGTGGGGCATCGCCACCGATCCGAGCGGCAACGTCTGGTTCACGGAGTACGCGGCCAACCAGATCGGTGAGTACACGACGGCCGGACAGTTCAAGGAGTACAAGATCACCTCGATGGGAGCCGCGCCGCTGAACATCGCCAGCGGCCCCGACGGCAACCTGTGGTTCACCGAGTCGCTGATCGGCAAGATCGGTCAGATCAATCCCGCGACCGGAGCGATCACCGAGTTCACCACGCCCACGGCGAACAGCGGCCCGTCGTTCATCACGCCCGGCCCGGCTGGCTCGAACACGCTCTGGTTCAGCGAGTACAAGATCGGCCGCGTCGCGCAGATCACCACGGCCGGCGCGATCACCGAGTATCCGCTGCTCACCGCGAGCGGCGCCAATCCGAACGGAATCGTGCTCGCCCCGGACAACTCGCTCTGGGTGCTGGAGTTCGGCAACGGCCAGATCGCCCACGTGGTGCCCAACCCCGCGGCGACGCCGACCGTGACGGAGTACGGCATCCTGACAGGCAACAGCAGCCCGACCTCGGCGGTGATCGGCCCCGACAACGGGCTATGGTTCACCGAGACGGCGCCCGCGGCGAACAAGATCGGTCGCCGTCAGATCCCGTAGAGCTCGCGTTAGGAGACGGGAGTGCGGCCGCTGGCGATGAGCCGTTCGACGGCCGCTACGTCGCCCGCGCGATCGACGTTCACCGCTGCCTCGGCATAGCGGCACTCGAGCGCCCGCGCTTGGATTCCGGTCAGCCCGCGTACGCGCTGCTCGACGTAGGAGATGCTTAGCCGCCGCAGCGCGAAGCGCCAGATGGTGCCCCATCCCAACAGGCGCGCCAATTTGAGCGGGCTCTTGCGTGCCGCTCCAAAGACCTCGATGGCCTCGAAGATACTGGGCAGCGCGCGCGGCTTGAGCAGCACGAAGCCGCCGCCGCAGAAGGTCCCCTCGCGCAACCTCACCCACGTGTGCGGAAGCTCGGGATAGCGCGCCATGTGCGTCTCCTTGCGCACCGTCGCATAGACGAGGTCGGCCTCCAGCGCCTGCGCCCCTTGCACGAAGTCGTCGACGACCGCTCCGGAGAGCAGCGCCACGTCGCTTGCCACGGCCAAGAGCGACGTGTTCGGGTCGAGACCGTCGACGGCGTTGCGCAGGCTGTCCACCATGCGGGTGCCGGCGGGGCACGCTTCCACGCTCGCCAGCGACGGATCGCCCAGCGCCTGCTGCGGAGCCACCACGCGGATCGCATCGATCGTGTGCGCAGCGCGCAGCCCGCGCAAGACGCGCTCCAGGAGCGTCGCGCCGCCGACGCGCACGAAGGCCTTGCTGGGGGCGCCGGGTTGCAGGCGCGCGACCTCGTCGTCGGCAGGGCCGCCCGCCAAGACCACCGCCCTCATCGCCAGCTCCCGTCGTCGGTGAACGGCGCGACAAAGAGACACCCATTGGCCAGATCCCAACGGCCGGCGGCGGCTCGCGCGGCCGCCTCCTCTTCGAAGAGCGCGTAGAGCGCCGCACCGCTGCCCGTCAGCAAGGCGCGCCGCCCCGCGATGCGCGAGAGCGCCGCCGCCGCGCACTCGACCGCTGGATAGGCATGGGCGATCGGCTCCTGGAAATCGTTCTCCAGCAGGTCTGAGAGCGCGGCGAACTCTCGGCGTTGCAGAGCCTCGAGCGCGCGGATCGAACGGCTCTGCGCACGATCGCCGCGCTTGCGCGCGTGCCCCTCACGCGCTCGGTCGAGCAGCCCGTAGGCCTCAGCCGTCGCGACCTCGGCGGGCGGCATCACGACCACGGCCCACCACGGCGGGGCGGCCCCGGCAGGCGTGACGCGCTCGCCGGTGCCCTCCACCAACGCCGGCCCGCCCGCAAGGAAGAAGGGGACATCGCTCCCCAGCGAGCGTGCGACCTCCGGCCACGGCGCCGCGGCGTGCGCGCGGAGCGCGCCATCGCGCGCGGCCGCCAGAATCGCCGCCGCGTCGCTCGATCCGCCGCCCAGCCCCGCGCCGGTCGGGATGCCCTTGCGCAGGTGAACGCGAAGGCTGCCCCGCTCGATGCCCGCGGCGTCGAGGGCCCGAATGACCAGATTCCCCGGAATCTCCAACGCCGCCGGCTCGCAGGCAAAGGCGGGATCTCCATCCGCCGGGGTGATCTCGATCTCGTCCCAGATGGCGATCGGGGCCATCACGCTGCGCACGCGATGGTAGCCGTCATCGCGACGGTCGAGCACCTCGAGCGTGAGATTCAATTTGGCAGGCGCGCGCAGCAACACGAGCGGTCGGCTTCGCCGATTGGAGCGCGGCGCCTGCGGGCATGAACGCCTGGACGGAGAACTCTCTCGACAGGACACGCATGGACCACACGTACGACGCCCAACGCAACGAGTTCTGTGCCTACGTGGCCGACGAAGCGGAGATCCCGTTTGGCGCCACGCTCGGGAACTACAAAACGTTCGCTTCGTGTACGCCCAAGGGCAACGTTCGCGGGCTCTGGGATGCCGACACCGACCAGATCATCTTCGGCTCCCACCAGATCGCCTATCGCGTAGACGGCGAGAAGACCGTCTTTCCCCGCCAGGTGACGCGTGAGTTCACCTTCCTGCCCTATGCGCAGGTCGTGCAGTTCCGCATCGGAGAGCGCCTCGACGTCACCGAGACCTTCTTCGTGCCGCACGGCGAGGAGCACGGCCGGCGGGTGGCCTTCGTCGTCGACGTGATCCTGCATAATCGCAGCGACCGGCCGCTCCGCGTGGCCGTCTTCCCCTGGGCATTGCTGGTGGGCCAGCGCTTCTACGGTGAGCCGGAGCGTGAGGTGCGCGCGCAGAGCAACCGCGTGCTCATCCGCGCCGTCAACGAGGAGACGGGTGCGGCGCGCGTCTGGGGCGCCGACCGGGTGCCCCACGAGACGATGCTGGCCTTACGCGAACAGGTGCTGCTCTCCAGCATGGAGTCGGGCGGCCTTACCAACGGCGCGCAACTCGACGTGGTCACGCCGTCGTTGGCAGAGTTCGTGAGCCGGCGCATCTTCGGCGCCTTGGAGTACCGCATCGACGTGCCCCCCGGGGAGCGCGAGGAGCTGCGCCTGGCGATCTGTTTCCATCGCGAGGGCATCGCCCCCGCCGAGGCCGGCTTGCAGGCGATCCTCTCGGATCGCCTGGTGCAGCGCAAGACGTCCGCCTTCTACGCCGACGCTCTGAGCCAGGCGCGCCTGATGGCGCCCTCACCGGAGATCGCACGCGGCGTCGTCTGGGCAAAGACCAACATGCTGCGCGTGGCCAAGCAGTACCCGCAGGGCTGGGGCTCCACCAACTCGCCGCCCTCCGACATCCTGGTCTCGCGCGATACCTCGTGGTTCGTGCACGGCTACGACTACCTGTGGCCGCAGTTCAGCCGCGACGCGCTGGAGGTCTTCAACCGTTATCTGGAGCCCAGCGGCCAGGTGGTGGAGTACGTGCGCGGCGTGAGTGGCTTCAAGACCAGCTACGACCTCAATATCAACGACGACACGCCGCTGCACATCATCGCCGTTCTCCATCATTACAACGCCACGCTCGACGACGACTGGCTGCGCGGCGTCTACCCGCTGTGCAAGCGCATCGCGGAGTACATGCTCTCGCAGCGCGATGCCAACGGGCTGCTGTTCTGCAGCGCTGCGGGCGTGGAGCTCTTCGGCATCTCGTCGTGGCGCAACATCATCCCGCAGTACAACTTGGATGGGGCGGTCACC
>JAGWST010000025.1 GCA_028869325.1 bacterium
CAGGATCACCGCGCCGATGATGGCGACGATAATCGACCAGATGAATCCGCCGTGTGTGAGCCCAAAGAGCGAGACGACCCAACCGCCGATGAAGGCACCGATGACACCGACGACGAGGTCGGTGATCCATCCGCCACCAACGGCGGAGGGCACGATCATGCGAGCCAATGCTCCGGCGATCAGTCCGATGATCAGCCAAATGATGACATGCATGGAGGCCTCCTCTCTCGCTTCGATTATCCCCCGGGGCCGGAGGCGGCAAACCTGTCAGCGCTGGCGCGCGACGGACTTGGCCTGCACAAAGAGCAAGAGGTAATCGTGGCCGCCGGCCTTGGAATCGGTCCCCGACATATTGAAGCCGCCGAACGGGTGGACGCCTACCAGCGCGCCGGTACACTTGCGATTGAGGTAGAGGTTGCCGACATGGAACTCGCGCGCGGCGCGCTGGAGCTTGGCGGGATCGCTGCTGAAGAGCGCCCCGGTGAGGCCGTACTTGGTGCCGTTGGCGATCTCCAGCGCGTGGTCGAAGTCGCGCGCCTTGATGAAAGCGGCGACCGGCCCGAAGATCTCCTCCTGCGCGAGGGTCTTCTCCGGCGCGACGTTCTCCACGATGGTGGGCTGGATGAAGTAGCCCTTTCGCTCGGCGGCTTTGCCGCCGGCGATGACGTGCCCGCCCTCCTCGACGCCGCGTGCGATCGCCTTTTGAATGCGGTGGTAGGCGCGCTCGTTGACGACGGGGCCGATGCTCACGCTCGCGCTCTCCGCCGGGTCGCCGAGCTCCAGCTTCGCCATGCGCTCGAGCACCTTCGCTTTGAGCGCGTCGTAGACGGGCTCTTCGACGATGGCGCGCGAGGCCGCCGAGCACTTCTGACCTTGGAAGCCGAAGGCGGAGGCCACGATCGCCTCCGCGGCGGCGTCGAGATCGGCGTCGGCGGCGACGACGACGGCGTCCTTGCCGCCCATCTCCGCGACGACGCGCTTGATCCAGAGCTGGCCGTCGCGCGGCTTGGCGGCGACCGCGTTGATGTGGAGACCGACGGCCATGGAGCCGGTGAACGAGACGAAGCGCGTGCGCGGATGCTCCACGAGCCGCTCTCCCACCTCCGCGCCGCCGGGCACGAAGTTCACCACGCCGTGCGTCAGCCCGAGCTCGAAGAGCAGGTCGGCGAAGCGTGCGGCGATGACCGTGGCATCCGGCGAGGGCTTCAGGACGACGGTGTTGCCGGTGACGATCGCCGCCGTGGTCATGCCGGCCATGATCGCCAGCGGAAAGTTCCACGGCGGGAGAATCGCGCCCACGCCGAGCGGGATGTACTCCAGCCAGTTCTCCTCGGGCAGCGGGCTGGGCACGATCGGCTGCGCCCCACCCAGACGCAGCGCCTCGCGCGCGTAGAATTCGAGAAAGTCGATCGCCTCCGCCGTATCGGCGTCGGCCTCCACCCAGGGCTTGCCGACCTCGACGATCATAGCGGCGTTGAAGTCGTCTTTGCGCGCGCGCAGGGCGGCCGCGGCGCGGAAGAGCAGGTCGGCGCGCTCCCTCCACGGTACGCGGCTCCAGGAGGAGAAGGCCCTCTCCGCTTCGGCGACGGCACGGTCCGCGAGCTGCGGCGTGGCCTCGTAGTACCAACCGGCGTGGCGGCTGGGGTCGGCCGGCGAGAGGGATGCGACGGCGGGCTCCGGCGTCAGGCGCTCGGCACCGATGACGATGGGATAGCGGCGCTCGCTCTCGGAGAGAAAGCGTTCGATCGCGGCCGCCTGCGCCGCGCGCTCCTGGGGATCGGCGAACGAGCGTACTGCCTCGTTTCGGAACGGCGGATGCGCCTGCTCGATCACGGTAGCCATCTTCGGGAGGTCCTCCTTGCACCTGATGCTCCGGGAGTTTTGCGCCGGACGGACGGCGAACCTCCGCGCAATGCACACCGGGCCGACATCAGACCTGCAGCGTCTGCTTGCGCTCTCCGGCGACGTGGTGATCGACGAGATCGAGAGCCCGGCGCTGCGCGGCAACGCGCTGGGGGATTCAAGCCGCCGCCCACTCCCCGTCTACCTGCCGCCCGGCTACGATGCCCAGGGCAGCCGGCGCTATCCAACGCTGTACTGCCTGCACGGCTTCACCGGCTCCGCGGCGGAGCTGATCGCCGAGCGAGTCTGGTCGCTCAACCCCATGCAATGGCTCGATCGCCTTATCGTGGGGCGTCGTGTGCCGCCGGCGATCTTGGTGATCGTGGACGGACTGACGCGCTACGGAGGGAGCCAGTACGTCAACAGCGCGCTCAACGGCGACTACGCGGAGTACGTGGCGCGCGACGTGGTCGCCCACGTGGACGCCGGCTATCGCACGATCGCGCGGCCCGGTGCGCGCGGGGTCTTCGGCAAATCCAGCGGCGGCTTCGGGGCGCTGCACCTGGTGATGGAGTACCCGGGGCGCTTCGCGGCGGCCGCCTCGCAGAGCGGTGACGCCTACTTCCAATACTGCTACCTGCCCGATTTCGTCAAGGCGCAGCGCACGCTGGAGCGCCACGGCGGCTTGGCGGCTTTCGTCGCGGCCTTCGAGGCGGAGAAGAAGAAGAGCGATGCCTCCGTCGAGACGATGAACGTGGTGGGCATGGCCGCCGCCTACTCGCCCCGTCCCGATGCGCGGGAGCCCTTCGATATCGAGTTGCCGTTCGATCTACGGACGGGCCTCGTGCGCGAGGAGGTCTGGGCGCGCTGGCTGCGCTTCGACCCCGCCCTGATCTGCACGGAGCACCTCGAGGGGTTCCGCGCGCTGCGCACGCTCTACGTGGACTGCGGGCGCCGCGATCAGTTCGCGCTCGACTTGGGCGCGCGCATCCTGGTGGAGCGGCTGCGCGAGCACGGGATCGACGTGCGGCACGAGGAGTTCGACGACGACCACATGTCCGTGCTGTATCGCCACGAACAGGTTTACCCGGCACTGCTGGAGGGGCTCGAGCGGGAATGAATCGGAGACGTATGCTGGCCGCGCTTGGCGCGCTCTCGTCGCTTGGCGCGCTCTCGCTGCCGCCGCGTGCCGCGCGGGCGGCCGAGGGCGAGGCGATCACCAGCGACGGATTCAGCTTTCTGGTGCCGCCGGGGTGGACGAGAATCGGAGCCGGGCCGGCGGAGGGCACGATCGACCACATCGGGCTCTGGGTGCAGGGCAGCTACGCCGACCAGGCGTTCATCGCGCTCGACGTCGATCAGAGACCCGGTGACAATCTCGCGCACTTCGCGCTGAACACGGAGAACACGCTGCGCACGCGCTTGAGCAAGGTATTCGTCGACGCGCGTGACCGGCTGCAGATGCCTAACGGGATGCCGGCGATGCGGCTGAAGGTGGAGTACCTGGCCGGCGACAACGGCGTGCTCTGGCAGCAGTATCTGTGGTTGATCTACGACGGCCGCATCGGCGTGACGCTGGCCGTGGGCGGGCACGTCGGGCGCATCGGGCTGGACGAGGCGAGCAAGATCGCCTCGACGCTGAAGGTGGTCTGGCGCGGCGAGGGACCGCCACCGCCTCCGTAGCGCGCGTGGGCTGCAACATCGGAAGCCGTTGAGCGTGAGGTAGCGGCGGCGACCTCCTCGCGATGCAGGTTCTTACGATAGTTATAACGAAGCGCCGAGCCATGACGACGGTTAAGCTCACGCGCGTTGGGAATTCGGTCGGGGTCATCCTCCCGAAGGAGGCCTTGGCGCGCCTTCACGTGGATGCCGGCGACACGCTGTATTTGACGGAATCTCCGGACGGCTATCGGATCACCCCGTACGATCCCGAGTTTGCGGCCCAAATGGCGGCAGCGGAGAAGATCATGAAGCGCCGCCGCGCAGTGCTGCGCAAGCTTGCATAAGAGCATCCGCTGGCTCCGGCAAGATGCGGTTCTTGCCGTACACGAGGCGCAGATCGCCGAGCACGGGGGGTCGCTCGGCGTTCGGGACCTTGGGCTTTTGGAGGCGGCTCTGGCGCGACCGCAGCATCTCGCCGCGTACGCCCAGCCCGCGCCCGGTATACCGGCGCTCGCGGCCGCGTACGCGCTGGGCGTCATTCGAAGCCATCCGTTCGTCGATGGCAACAAACGGGTGGCGCTGGTGCTGCTGGAGCTTTTCCTGGACCTCAACCGCCATGACTTCACGGCGTCGGACGCCGAGTGCCATGCCATGATCTGGACCGCCGCGGCGGGAACCGCAACCGACGACGAGTTCCGTGCGTGGGTTCACGACCACGTCGTGGTTCAGGACGAGGCGTTACGGCACACGCGCTCGGAGGCCGTGCTGTAGAGCGCTCTCCGCTTCGTCCATGACGCGATGCACGATCTCGCTCGCCGGCAGGACGTCATGGATGAGGTCGACACTCTCGCCCGCCCAAACCACGGCGACCGAGACGTCCCCGGTCTCGCTGGCGGCTGCGTAGCGTTCGGTCTCCTGCGGCAAGCGTTGGTCGAGCGCGGGCTCGCGGCCGTGGTACGTCCGCAGAAAGTCGTTCGGCAGCGCGCGACCCGTGAACGGGTTCGGCCATGCAAGGCCACGGACACGGTCGAATACCGTCGTGCGAACGGTGGAGTCTCCCTCTCCTTCGACGAGACGCGCCTTTGCCGCCGAAGGGCCGAGCGCTTGCGTACTGGCGTAGAAGCGCGTGCCCATGAGCACGCCGGAGGCGCCGAGCACGAGAGCCGCTGCGAGCCCCCGGCCATCGGCGATTCCGCCGGCGGCGACGACCGGCACGGGCGCGACGGCATCGACCACCGCCGCCACCAGCGGAAGCGTGCCGCGGGTGGCGCCATGTCCGCCTGCCTCCGCCCCTTGCGCCACGATGACGTCCGCGCCGAGTCTGGCTGCCTCTCGCGCCGCGGCGAGCGTCTGCACTTGCAGAATCACCTTCGCTCCAGCGCGCTTGACCGCGCCGATGAACGGCGAGCAATCACCGAAGGAGAACATCACCGCCGCCGGCTTTTGCATCAGTGCGACGTCTAGCCGGTGCGGATCTTGGGCGAGATGCCACGTGATGAAGCCGATGCCGACCGGAGTCGATCCGGCCGCGCGGAATTGCTCCTCGATCCACTGCTCGCCGGCGTAGGCCGCGCCGATGAGGCCCAAGCCGCCGGCACGAGAGACGGCAGCGGCTAGCGCTCCGCCCGAAACCCCGCCCATCGGAGCCAGCAGAATCGGGTGCTCGATTCCGAGAAGCTGCGTCAATGCGGTCCGAAATGCCATCGCCGTCGCCTCTTCATCCGGCTGCGCGCGTTTCCTTCGCTCGAGAAGCGCGGTGCGGGCGTCGTCGGCCCAGACCGCGGCGCCGGTCAGAGATCTAAAATCAGGCGGAGGCCCTTTTCAACAGCGGCCATGATGCTCGTAGGAAGCGAGCCGATCTTGTCGCCGATCCGTGCGCCGTCTACAGTTCGAATCTGATTGCAGATAACGACGCTATCCTTGCGCGTGCCGGCCATACCGGCCGCGATGAAAACGTTGAGCACATTCCCCGTGGTACCGCGTGCGTCGCCGAGAGGGGCAATGATCGTTGTCGGCGAGGTTTCGTTGGCGGCATCTCGCTGAACGACGACGCAAGGGCGTCTCTTGTTGATCTCTGCACCGCCGGTCGGATCGAGGTCGAC
>JAGWST010000340.1 GCA_028869325.1 bacterium
CTGCGCCAGGACACGCGGCACGGCGGCGCCGGTGGCGACGAAGACGCGTAACGCATTGGGCGGCGCGCTCCCCGCGTCGACCTGCTTGACGAGGTCGGCGAGAAATGGCGTGGCGGCCTGGACGAAGGTGCCGCCCCACTCGCGCAGCGCGCGCAAGGCGAGCTGAGGATTCCAGATATCTTGGAGGATCTGCGGCACGCCCAGCAAGAGCGCCAGCCACATGCCGTAGAGGAAGCCCGTCTGGTGAGCCAACGGCGATGGGATGTAGATGCGGTCGGAACCGTTGAGGCGCAGGTGGAGCGCCTGCATCGCCGCGGCGCGCATCAGCACGTCGTTGCGATGGAGCACGCCCTTGGGCTCGCCCGAGGTGCCCGAGGTGAAGAGCAGCTGGGCGAGCGCCGCGGGCTTTGGCCTACGGGCGTCCAGCGCGGCCGAGTCGACGAGGATGCCGCGCAACACCTCGTGATAGCGATGCCAGCGCGCACGGCCGCTGGGGGCTTGGAAGGGATGCGCTTGGCGGCCGGCGGGCACCACGATCACGTGCTCGAGCCTGGGCAGCCCCGCCGCGATCTCCGCCATCGACGCCGTGTAGGGCCGCGAGCGGAACTCGTCAGGGATGAAGACGACACGTGCCCGCGCGCGCTCGAGCATAAACGCCATCTCGCGCTCGCGGAAGATGGGCATCAACGGGCAGCAGACGGCGCCGATGCGCAGCGCCGCAAGCGAGATCACGACGAACTCGCTCCAGTTGGGCAGCTGGAAGGCGACGCACTCGCCCGGCTGCACTCCCAGCGCCAGCAGGAGCGACGCGGTGCGATCGACCTGTTCGTGCAGCTCCTGCCACGTCCAGGCGGTCGTCAGCTCGTCGCGGACGTCGACGACGGCGGTCTCTGAGGGGTGGTCCTGCGCCCAGCGCAGCAGCAGGTCTGAGGCGACGAGCTTGGCTGCGCGCTTGGGCGCCGGGACGGTCTGCGTGGCGCTGCGGCGCCGCGGCCGCGGGCCGCTGGGCAAGGCGTCGATCGACATCGGAATGCCGATCGTCTTCATCGACTCCAGGAACATCGGATAGGAGATGCGATAGGCGTTCGGATAGGTGAGCGTGGTCTGGCCTTCGGCGCGCGAGGCGGCCACCGCCAGCGACATCAAGACGCGATGGTCGTTGTAGGAGGAGAGCGTGGCGCCGCGCAGGCGCTCGGTGCCTTGGACGACCAGACGATCGCCCTTGATCTCGAGCTTGCCGCCCATGCGGTTGAGCTGCAGCATCGCGGCGACGCGATCCGACTCCTTCAGCCGTATGTGCGCGACGTTCTCCAACACCGTCTCACCCTCGGCAAAGGCGGCTAGCGTCGAGAGAATCGGCAGCATGTCGGGAATCTCGCGGCAGTCGACGCGCACACCGTGCAGCCGGACGCCCTGGTGGCGAACCCGCACGGCCTGTGCCGCGGCATCGACTTCGAACGGAAGGCCCATCTCACGAATCACGTCCATGAAGCCTGCCTCGGGATGGTCGTGCGCCGCACCCAACCCGCGCAGCAGCACGTCGGCGGGATGGAGCGCCGCCGCGGCCAGGCCGAAGGCCGCCGATCCGATGTCGGGCGGAAGGGCCACGGTGGCGGCCTGTGGCTGCTGGCCGGGCTCGATCTCGTAGCGCCGCCAATCATCCTTCACCTCGACGTGCAGGCCGAACTTGGCCATCATCCTCACCGTCAACTGCACGTAGGGCCGCTCGTTGAGCGGTCCCTCTACCTCGACGATCGTGCGCTCCTGCGCAAACGGCGCGAGCAACAGCAGACCGGATATCCACTGCGAGAGCGTGCCCGGAACGATCACGCGGCCTCCGCGCGGGCGACGCGCCGCCACCGTGATGGGCGGGCAGCCGCGGGGCGCCGATTCTATGCGCAGACCCATCTGCCGCAGCGAGTCCAGTAACGGGCCGACGGGACGCCGGAGGAAGTACTTCTGCGCCGTGATCGTTACGGGGCTGGCCGCGAGCGAGGCGAGTCCAATCATGAAATAGAGCGTCGTGCCGGAGCTGCCTACCGAGATGGTACGGCGCGCGGGATGATATGGACCGCCGCTCACCACGAAGGTATCGCCGTCGATCTCGATCCGCGTGCCCAGCGCGCGTAGCGCGGCGACGGTGAACTCTACATGGCGTGCGTCGGAGAGGCCTAAGATGCGGCTGGTCCCCGGCACCAGCGACGCGAGTATCAGCGCGCGGTGCGCATGATACTTGGAGTTTGGCACGAGGACCTCACCATGCAGCGGTTGCGTAGTCCCCTTTACGAGTAGTCGCATTCGCGCTGTACCCCCGTAGCGGTCGAACTGTCGAACTTCGACTAGAGTGCGCTCGCTGTGTGCATCACTTTATCATGGCCCACGAGAGCCTCCTGCACAAATTGGCTCATCTCGAGACCACGATCGATGAGTTCTGTCCGCCAAAGCCGAACGCGTTGACTTGGAAGCTTGCGAACGAAAACGCGCGCGGCTGCTCCGTCACCACGTCGAACTCCGCCGCCGCGTCGACCTTTCTGGTACCAAGCGTTTGGCTGATCGATGCGTGCTCCATGCCCGCGATGCCCGCCACCAGCGACATCGGGCCCGAGGCCGCCATGCTGTGTCCCATGTGACCCTTGAGCGAGGTGACGATCGCGGCGCCGGCCCTGCCGAAGACGCGATTGACGGCGCGTATCTCGGCCGCGTCGCCGACGACGGTGCTGGTGCCGTGCCCGAAGATCACACGCACGGCATCCTCGCGCGATAGCGCCGCATCGTCGAGTGCCTGTCGCATCGCCAGACCCTCCCATTCGCCGCTGGGCTCCGGCGAGGTGATATGATAGGCATCCGCCACTTGACCGTACCCGCGAATGCGCGCCAGCACACGTGCTCCGCGAGCGCGCGCGCGCTCTTGCGCCTCCAACACCAAGATTCCGGCACCGTCGCCCATCACGAATCCGTCGCGCTCGGCGTCGAAGGGACGCGAGGCGGTCTTCGGGTCCGGATTGCGCGAGAGCGCGCCTGCGCGCACGAGGCTCTCGTAGACGAGCGGGGAGAGCAGCGTCTCGCTGCCGCCGGCGATGGCCAGGTCCACCTCGCCGCGTTCGATCATGCGCGCCGCCAGGCCGATCGCGTCGAGGCCGGAGGCGCATGCCGTGCTCACCGCGAGCTGCGGGCCGTGGAGGTGCCAGTGCAGGGCCACGCGCGCGGAGGCCATGTTGGGGATGACCAGGGCCATGAGCTTGGGCTGGACGCCGCGGTGGCTCTCGGCCAGATACTGCGTCTGCGTCTGCGCGACCAAGGGGAAGCCGCCCATCGTGTTGCCGACGAGCACGGCGCTGCGCATCGACGGCAGCGGCTCGCAGCCGGCCTGCCGTACGGCTTCGTGGGCTGCCACCAGCGCGTACTGGGTGAAGCGGTCGGTGTTGCGCAGCGCCGGCGGCGGCAGGCCGGCATGCTGCGCGAAGCCGTCGGCGACGGCCGACCAGAGACGGTTCCCGGAGAGGCCTTCTCCATCCGGAATCGCTCCGATCGCGGCGACGCCGTCGATGAGGTTCCGCCAGAATGTCGCGACGTTGTGGCCGATGGGCGAGACGATCCCCATCCCCGTGACCGCAACGCGCTCCATCGCCACCTCCCGCAAAGCCGTGCCCGCGCTTGCTCCCCTCTTTCCCAACTTGGCGGGCGCCCCTCTCGCGTGCTGGAAACCTCGCGCGCCCGCGGAGGGTTCCAAAGAGCGCTATGAGCGCCGGCACCCTCCCCGTCAACGACCCTTCGTCCGCTCCGCTCGACGCCTATTCGCAGACGGTGGTCGGGGTCGTCGAGGCGGTCTCTTCGGCCGTCGTCGGCGTGCGCACGTGGCGCGGAGGCGCCGGCAGCGGCGTCGTCTTCGCCCCCGACGGCTACGTGCTCACGAACAGCCACGTCGTGCGGCACGGCGGTGAGTTGCAAGTCGTCATGCACGACGGCCGCGCGATCGCGGCGCAACGCATAGGCGAGGACCCGCACAGCGACACCGCCGTCATCCGCGTCGCGGGCGACGGACTTCCCAGCGCCCCGCTGGGCGACTCGGCCGAACTGCGCGTCGGCCAGCTGGTGGTGGCGATCGGGAACCCGCTGGGCTTCCAGGCCTCCGTTACCGCCGGCGTAGTGAGTGCGCTAGGGCGCACGCTGCGCGCCCAGACGGGGCGCCTGATCGAGAACGTCATCCAGACCGACGCCGCGCTCAATCCGGGCAACTCGGGCGGTCCGCTCTTGGACGGGCACGGCCGCGTGGTGGGCATCAACACGGCCATCATCGCCGGCTCTCAAGGCATCTGCTTCGCGATTCCGATCAATACGGTGGTCTGGGTCGCCGGCCATTTGATGCGCGAGGGACGCGTGCGACGCGCCTACCTAGGGATCTCGGCTCAAAATGCGCATCTGCCGCCGGTGGCGGCGGCGCGCTTCGCTCTGGACGACACGCGAAGCGTCCAGGTGACCGAGGTCCATGCTCAGACCCCGGCGCGCTTCGCCGGCCTGCGCAGCGGCGACGTGATCGTGCGGCTCGACGGGGAGCGTATACGCAGCGCCGATGATTTGCAGCGCGCGCTGGGCGTCTATGTGCCCGAGCGCCGTGTGGCGCTCGAGGTGCTGCGCGACGGCGCGCCGGTCGTGATCGAGCTGGTGCTTGCCGAGCTGCCGGACGAGGAGTAATCCGA
>JAGWST010000005.1 GCA_028869325.1 bacterium
CGCCGCGCGCACAGCGCGGCTGCCCCGCCCGCCACCGGCGTGCTGCGGCTGCCGTAGGTGCCCAGGCCGTAGGGCGCCGTGTCGGTGTCACCCTCCTCCACCAGGACGTCGGCGGCCGAGAGGCCCAGCTCGTTCGCGACGATCTGCGCAAAGGTCGTCTCGTGGCCCTGGCCCTGATGGCGAACGCCGAAGCGCGCCAGCGCCTTCCCGGTGGGGTGCACGCGGATCTCCGCGCTGTCGAACATCTTGATGCCCAGGATGTCGAACTGCGCGTTCGGGCCCGCGCCGACGATCTCCGTGAAGCTGGAGAGACCGATGCCCATCAGCTCGCCGCGCTTGCGGCGCTCGGCTTGCTCGCGGCGCAGATCGTCGTAGCCGATCTGCGCGAGCGCCTTCTCGAAGTTCGCCCGGTAGGCTCCGCTGTCGTACGTCCAGCCCAGCGGCGTCGTGTACGGGAAGCGCTCCGGCGGGACGAAGTTCTTTCTGCGCAGATCGGCGGGATCCGTCTTCAGCTCTTGCGCCAGCACGTCCATGGCACGCTCGATGAGATACGAGGCCTCCGTCACGCGGAACGAGCAACGATAGGAGACGCCTCCCGGCGGCTTGTTGGTGTAGACGGCATCGACGTCGACGAAGGCGTTCGTGAAATCGTAGGATCCCGTACAGATGTTGAAGAGCCCGGCCGGCCATTTCGAGGGGTTGGCTTGCGAGTCGAAGGCCCCGTGATCGGCCAGCGTGTGCACGCGCAGCGCCTGCACGCGGCCGTCCTTGGTCGCTCCGATCTCCGCTGTCATGTGATAGTCGCGCGCGAACGCGGTACTGGTCAGGTGCTCCGTGCGCGTCTCCACCCACTTGACGGGGTGTCCCGTAACGATGGAGGCCACGACGGCGACGACGTAGCCGGGATAGACACCCACCTTCGCTCCGAAGCCTCCACCGATGTCGGGAGAGACCACGCGAATCATGTGCTCCGGGAGTTTCGCCACCAGCGCGAGCACGGTGCGATAGACGTGCGGCGCCTGCGAGGTCACGTAGAGCGTGAGGCGCCCGGTCGCCTTGTTCATGTCGGCGACGCAGCCGCACGTCTCCAGCGGCGAAGCGTGGCAGCGCGGGAAGTAGACGTCCTGCTTGACGACGACATCGGACTTTGCGAGCGCATCTCCCGTGGCCTTGGCGTCTCCGGACTCCCAGTGCCAGATGTGGTTCGTCTTCTTCTCCCGGTCGTCGCGCAGCAGCGGCGCATCCTCATCCAGCGCGCGCTTCGCATCCACCAGCGCCGGCAGGGCATCGTACTCCACGTCCACGGCGGCCGCCCCGTCGTAGGCAGCCCCCCGGCTCTCGGCAACGACGGCGGCGACCTCCTGATACTGGAAGAGCACCTTGCCGGTGGCGAGGACCATCTGCTTGTCGCCCGCGAGCGTCGGCATCCAGTGCAGGCCTAGCCCCGCCAGGTCCTCGCCGGTGATCACGGCCAGCACGCCCGGCGTGCTCAACGCTCGCTGCTTCTCGATGGAGATCAGGCGTGCATGGGCATACGGGCTGCGGACGAGAGCCATGTGGAGCATCCCCGGCAGCGTGATGTCGTCGAGGTAGCGGCCCTGGCCCTGGATGAAGCGTGGATCCTCTTTGCGCTTGAGCGCGACGCCGAGAGCGGGTACGGTCGCAGCTTCGGTCACCATCTCCGTGGTCTCCCTTTGCGCGTCAGTCGGCGACGGCTGCGGCAGCCGGCTGGGACAACTCGGCAGCAGCCCGTTGCACCGCCTTCACGATGTTCTGATAGCCGGTGCAGCGGCAGATGTTTCCGGAGATCGCCCTGCGGATCTCGGCCTCGCTCGGCTTGGGATTGCGTGCCAGCAGCGCTTTCGTCGTCATCAGCATGCCGGGCGTGCAGTAGCCGCACTGCAGAGCGTGCTCCTCCCAGAAGCTCTTCTGCAGTGGATGGAGCTCGCCGCCGTGGGCCAACGCCTCGACCGTCTCGATGCTGCAGCCGTCTGCCTGCACGGCGAACATGGTGCAGCTCTTGACGGGTGTGCCGTCTACCAGGACGGTGCACGCGCCGCAACTGGTCGTGTCGCAGCCGATGTGCGTTCCGGTGAGGCCCAGCGTCTCACGAAGGAGATACACCAGCGGTAGGCGCGGCTCGACGTCCAGCTCGTTCACCGTGCCGTTGACGGTGATCTGGATGTGGTAGCTCACGTGCGTCCCCCCGATGCCTCGACGGCGGCACGAACGGCTCGCAGCGCGCGCGCCGTCAGTACGCGGAACATGTCCTTCTTGTAGTCGGCCGGCCCGCGCGTGTCGGCCGTGGGGTCCGCCTGCGCCGCGGCCTCGGCGGCGGCAATGGTGGCGTCGTCGAGCATTTTGCCCGTGAGCATGCGCTCCGCTGCGGCGGCACGCCGGGAGATGGGCCCGGCGGCGCAGAGGCCGATGCCGGCCTGCTCGACGGTGCCTTGGGCGTTCAGCATTATCTGCACGCCGACGCCGGCGGTGGCGAAGTCGCCAACTTTACGCTCGATCTTCTGATAGTTGCCGCCGCTGCGTGGGCCCGGCGTCGGGACGCGCACTTCGCTCAGAAGCTCGTCCGGCTTGAGCACGGTGGTGAATGCGTCGGCGAGAAACTCATCGAGCGGAATGCGCCGCTCACCCTCGGGGCCAACGACGACCGCCTCTGCGCGCGCGGCGAGAAGTGCCGCACCCCAGTCTCCCGCGGGGTCGGCGTGAACGAGCGAGCCGCAGATCGTTCCACGGTTGCGCACGACGGGATCCGCGATGATGCCGACGGCGCTGAAGAGCAGCGGATACCCCTCGCGGATCGTGGCCGACGATTCGACCTGCGCGTGGGTGACGGCGGCGCCGATGCGCAGATAGCCAGCCTCTTCCTTGAAGACGCGCAGCTCCGGGATGCGCATAATGTCGATGAGCAAGCTCGGCGACGCAAGGCGAAAGCGCATCATCGGGATCAGGCTCTGGCCTCCAGCAAGGATCTTTCCCTCACCGTCCTTGCCGCGAAGCAGCGCGAGCGCCTCAGCGATGGTCTTTGGGGCCGCGTATTCGAATGCCGCTGGAATCACGCGTCGACCTCCCGACCGTCACCAATCATTCAGCCGCGGCAAATATGCCACCTAGGGAGAATGCGTTCGCTTACTCGGGGGAGGTGTCTAGCGGCGCGTGAAGGCGGCTCTCCCTGGGTAGGCCGCCACGTCACCCAGCTCACGCTCGATGTCCATCAAGCGGTTGTACTTGGCGATGCGATCGCTGCGCGAGAGCGAGCCCGTCTTGATCTGCCCGGCGCCCGTGGCGACGGCGATGTCGGCGATCGTGCTATCCTCGGTCTCGCCGGAGCGATGCGAGATCACGGCGGTATAGCCCGCATGGTTGGCGGTGGTGACGGCGTCGAGCGTCTCCGAGAGCGAGCCGATCTGGTTGACCTTGATCAGCACGGAGTTGGCCACGCCCTCCTCGATGCCGCGCCGGATGCGCACGGGATTGGTGACGAAGAGATCGTCGCCCACCAGCTGGACGCGATCGCCCAAACGCTCCGTGAGCGTGCGCCATCCGCTCCAATCGTCCTCGGCCAGGCCGTCCTCGATCGAGACGATGGGGTACTTCTCAACCAGCCGCGCGTAGAGGTCCACCATCTGGGCGGCGCTGTACGGCCTCTCGTGAGTCTCCGGATAGTAGGCGCCGTCCTCGAAGAACTCGCTGGAGGCAGGGTCTAGCGCAATCGCCATCTGCGCGCCGGCCTTGTAGCCCGCGCGCTGAATGGCTTGCATCAGCAGATCCAACGCCTGATCGATGGTATCGAGCGGCGGCGCATAGCCGCCCTCGTCTCCGACCAGTGTCGGCATGCCCTTCTCGTGCAGGAGCGCGCCGAGCGCATGAAACGTCTCCGCCCCGTAGCGCACCGCCTCGGCCAGACTCGATGCGCCGACGGGGACCACCATGCACTCTTGAAACTGCAGCGCCCCTTCCGCGTGCTTGCCGCCGTTGATGACGTTCATCATCGGCACGGGCAGCCTGTTCGCGCAAGGACCGCCCAGATAGCGATAGAGCGGAAGATTCAGGCTGGCGGCGGCCACGCGCGCCACGGCGAGCGAGACGCCCAGGATCGCGTTGGCGCCCAGCTTCGACTTGTTCGGCGTCCCGTCGAGCTCCAGCATCCGGTTATCGATCTCGCGCTGGCAGGTGGCATCGGTGCCTTCGAGCGCCGGAGCGATCGTCTCGTTGACGTTGCGCACCGCCTGCAGCACGCCCTTTCCGCGGTAGCGCGTGCCGTCGCCGTCGCGCAGCTCGACGGCTTCGTGCGCGCCGGTCGATGCGCCCGACGGTACCATCGCCTCGGCGCTGGCGCCGAAGCTGCTGTTCACGCGTGCGGCGAGCGTGGGGTTGCCGCGCGAGTCGAGTACCTCGCGGGCGCGGATCTCCCAGATCTGCGGGCGGTCGAGCATCCCCTCTCCTTCCACCGGCGGCGCGGCCTTACGCCGAGACCAGCCACTCCTTCTGGTCGTGGTCGCGCGCGAAGAGCTCCTCCGGCGTGAACCACAGCTGCACTTCGCGCTCGCCACTCTCCGGTGAGTCGCTGCCGTGGACCAAGTTGCGGCCGATCGTCTGGCCGTAGTCGCCGCGGATCGAGCCCGGTGCCGCCTTGATGGGATTCGTCGCGCCGATGGTAGAGCGGCAGCCTTCGATCGCGTCCTCGCCCTCCACCACCATCGCGACGATGGGCGAGCCGGTGATGTACTCCACGAGGCCGTTGAAGAACGGCTTGCCCTCATGCTCCGCGTAATGACGCCTCGCCAGCTCCTGGGAGACGCGCAGCAGCTTGAGCCCGCTGATGATGTAGCCGCGCCGCTCGAAGCGCGCGATGATCTCGCCGACCAGACCGCGCTCCACGGCGTCGGCCTTGCACAAGATGAGCGATCGTTGGTGTGCCATGACCCGACGGAGGTACGGGCCGTCCCCAGCCTACTCCTGGTCTGAGGGGAAGCCGCGCATCTCCGCGTCGACGGCGGCGATCTTGAAGGCCAGTCCTTCGACCACCCGCGGCCAGCTGTAACGCTCGGCCGTCCGCCGCCCGTTCCTGCGCAGGCGCTTGGCCAAGCGCGGGTCGGCCGCCAGCGCGGCCAGGTACGTCGCCAGCTCGCGGCCGTCGTCCGTATCGACGACGACCGCGTTGCCGAACGGCTCCGCGTACTCCTCGCCAGTCGCCCCGGTGACCGCCACGCCGCGACTGGCCATCACCTCCAGACCCACCAGGCCGAAAGGCTCGCGCCCGCTGTTGGCCAGCACGGCGTCTACCGTGCCGTAGAGCGTGTGGAGCATCCGGGCGCTCAAGAAGGACGCGATGTTGAGCACCTCGCCCTGCGCGGCGCTCATCGCGTCGAGCATGGCCTGGGGGTCATCGCGGTGATCCGCGCGCACGTCCTCAACGCGCAGGCCCAGCGCCGCGGCGCGCTCAAAGACATCGCGGCCGTGCGGCTCGATGCCGCCACGCACCAGCAGGCGCGGCGTGAAGCCCCACTGCTTGAGCACGGCCGTGGCCTCCACGGCCTGCATCCAGCGCTTGTCGGGATCGAAGCGCCCCACCTTCAAGAGCAGCGGCGACCGATCGCCCAGCGCCTCGCGCAGCGCGCGCACATCGCGCTTCGGCGGCGGATCCTCCACCAGCGCCTCCGGAATGCCGTTCGGGATCACGAGCGGATTGACGCCGATGCTCCACATCGCGTGCTTCATGAACTTGCTGACCGTGGTCAACGTCGCCGCGCGCTGCAGCGCATTCCAATCGATGCGCTCGAACCCGAACGTGTTGTTGGCGTTCCAGAGCAGCGTCGCATCGTCGCGCCAGCCGCGCTCGCGCAGGAGCGCGTCGATGGCGATGATCGCGGACGCCGTGTGCCACTCCTCCGCCATCACCACGACGCGCTCACCACGGGCGCGCGCGGCGCCGGCGATCTCGTCGACCACAAAGCGCGGGACGCTGCGCGCGTAGTCGGCGACCTTGCCCTCCTCGCCGTCGTAGACGCCGTGCGGATGGTAGTGCGAGATCCACTGCGACCAGCGGCGCCACGTCAGGCCCGGCTGCGGCGACTCGGTGGCCGCCAGCGCGGGATCCCCCACGAAGATCAGGTCCGTCGCATGGCCCGCGGCGGCCAGCGCCTCCGCCAATCCGGTCACGCGGACGCCCAGTCCGCCGGCCTGCGCGTAGCGATCGGGGCCTTCGAATGAGAGGATTACGAACGGGCGCTGCATGCTCACCCCGCGCCCTTGGGCGGGCGCCGCCTCCGCCCCTCCAGGGGGCGGCATCCGGAGCGGGAAGCACCGGGAACATGTGGCGGATCGAACGCGTCGACGAGACGGGCAGCACAAACGACGACATCACCCCCCGTCTGGGCGCAGCCGAAGCCGGCCTGGTCCTGGTGACCGACCTGCAGACGGCGGGGCGCGGCCGCCGCGCGGGGCGGAGTTGGGTGGCGCCGCGAGGGAGCGGTCTCCTCTTCACCGCCGCGCTGCCGCGACCGATCGCGCCGCATGCGCTGTGGTGCGTAACGTTCTGGGCATCGCTTGCGATTCGCGATGCCGTGCGGCGCACGTGCGGCGTCGCGCCGTCGCTGATCTGGCCCAACGATCTGCTGATCGAGGGCCGCAAGGTCTGCGGCATCCTGTGCGTGAGCCGCATCGAGGGCGAGCGCGCCTGGATCGCCGTCGGCAGCGGGCTCAACGTGCACCGCCCGCGTGACGGCGGAGCGCTAGCCGAGATCTCACCTCCGCCGGCGTTCCTCTCCGACCTCGATCCGGGCGCCGATCGCGGGCGCCTGCTGGACGCGATCCTGGGCGCCTACGCCGCGAGGCTCGCGGAGCTCGACGATCCGCACGGCGTTGCGCGGCGCTGGGAGCGCGAGGCGGGCCTCGACGGCACCCCCTACCAGGTCGTGCCGGACGGCGAGACGGCACCGCGCAGCGTGATCGCACGGCGCATCTCCTACCCAGGGTCGCTGGTCGTCGAGCAGGACGGCGTCGAACGCACCGTCACGCTCGCCGACGTGCGCCTCCTGCGCTAGGAGCCGGTCACGGCCGCTGGCGCGCGGTCATGGCCCGATCTTCACTGGGTCTTGGCTCGCGACCGTCGGTCGCAGCCCTCGCAGAAGTGCGAGAGCTTGTTGTCGGTATCGTAGATCGAGTTGGAGAAGTACATCACGCAGCGCGCGTTGTAACAGTGCTTCAACCCGAAGGCGTGGCCAAGCTCGTGGACGCACTCCTTGAGCGCTCGCTGGAAGAGGACGTTCTCGTCGCCCTCCTCGCCGTAGAAATCGGTGCGCAGCCGGTGCGTCGAGAC
>JAGWST010000341.1 GCA_028869325.1 bacterium
CGACGTGCAGCTCGGCCTTGGGTATGCTGCCGCCGGGGAATCCCTGCTCGTCCGGGCCGAAGATGCCGCGCACCACCGCCACCACGATGATGCCGAAGGCGATCGACGAGATCAGCGGTCCCAGGCTGCCGCCCCCCGCTCCGCGAGCGCGAAGCGGCGCAAAGGCGACCCGGTCGAGCAGCACGCTGAGCAGGCCGCCGAAGGTGGTCGCCGCGACGAACGCGGCCCAGAAAGGCAGACCGTGGCGAACGAGCGCGAGCGCCACGAAGGCGGAGGCCATGAAGACGGCCGAGTGCGCTAAGTTCAGGATGTCGAGCACACCGAAGATCAAGGTGTACCCGACGGCAAAAAGCGCGTAGACGGCGCCCAGAAAGATGCCGTTAGCAAGCTGTTGGTCGAACACGCTGCCCCATTTCGACGGGACCGCCCGATCTCCGCCATCCCGCTGTTGCCGGGAGGCGCCTTGGTCTGACGAAAATCGGAGAGTCCCGTTAGTTCACATCGAGTCCAGCGGCTAGCCGGCGAACTTGGCGAAGCCGCCGTTCTTGATCTGGACGATGAAGCCGTGCGCGTCGGCGTCGCGCGATGGGGCGAACTTGAACGACCCGATCACCGTCTGCACGGTGCCGACGTTCTTGAGCGCCTGACACATGCCGGCGGCGTCGCCCGGATGCGCCTTCTTGACGGCAGCGGCAGCGATCTGCACGCCGGCGTAGGCTTGTGCGGCGAACTGGTCCGGCGCCTTGCCGTACTTCGCCATGTAGTTCTTGACGAAGGCCGCGTTACCGGCGGTCTCCGCGCCTTCGAACCAGGCCGCGCCGACGATCACGCCGTCGGCGGCTTTGCCGGCGAGCGCGATGATCTGCGGCGAGTTGAAGCCGTTACCGCCGATCTCATGGGTCTGAAGGCCGACTTCGCGCGCCTGCGTGAGCAGCTTGGCACCCTCCGCGTAGAGCGCGCCGTAGACCACGACGTCCGGTTTGGCCTCCTTGATCTTGGTGAGCTGCGCCTTGAAATCGACGTCGCCCTTGTGGAAGGTCTCCACGTCGACGACCTTCACGCCCGCCTTGGGCAGGTCGGCGTTGAAGATCGTGTAGTCGGCCTTCGTGAACTGGTCGTCGTCGCCGTAGATGATGGCGGCCGTCTTGACGTGCCAGGCCTTCTTCGCCGCCTCGATCACGTCGGGCACGATCTGCGCCTCGGAGAGCGAGTTGCGGAAGACGCAGGGACCCATCGCCGGAATGCCGGTTGCGGTGTTCGAGACGCCGAGCACCGGCACGTTTGCCTTTACGGCCAGCGGATCGGCTTTGAAGGCCTCGCTTGAGAGCGTGGGCCCGATGATGAACGAGCTGCCGCCGCCGAACGCCGATTGCATGATGTTGATGACCTGCGCCGGCGAGGTAGCGGAGTCTTGAATCTCGATCGAGATCTTCTGCCCGCCTGAGTCGATCTTGCCGTCGCTGAGATCGGTCTGCGCCAGCTCCACGGCGTTCTTCTGCGACGTGCCGTAGGCGCCGGCGGGGCCGGTCGAGTCGAAGATGGCGGTCCATTTGAGATCGGGGTGCGAGGCCGCAAGACCGACACCCGTCGAGGCTGCCAGTGTCGACCCCAGCGCCGCGGCAGCGATGAGCATGCGAGTAACGTTACGCACGAATACCTCCCAAAAAGAGTATCGTCCGACCTCGAAGGGTGAGGAAGACGAACGAAGTCCGGCCCTGCTTCGCGCGACCGCGCGGGTGCGCCTGGTCGACTCCCTCGAACGGGACCAAGGGGGGGCTTCCGGGCGGCGCGAAGCCACGGCCGTGAGCCTCGCGGTTGAACCGGAAATCTCGATCGACGGCCATCGCCTCCGTTTGGAAGACGTCGAGGCGATCGCCGTTCATGGACGTCCGGCCCGGGTCACGGAGGCGGCGTGGCGGGCCGTCGATGCCGCGCGCATGAGCGTGGAGCGGCAGGTCCAGCGCGGCGCGGTGATCTACGGCGTGACGACGGGCTTCGGACGTCTGGCCAACGTCGCGGTGCCGCCCTCCCAAGCCGGGTCGCTGCAACTCAACCTCGTGCGCTCGCACGCGGCGGGCACGGGGGCGCCGCTCTCGATACCGCAGGTGCGCGCCGCGCAGGTGCTGCGGGTCTCGACGCTCGCGGCCGGCCACTCAGGCGTGCGCCGGGAGGTGGTGCAGCTTGCGCTGGAGCTGCTCAATCGCGGGGTGACGCCGTACGTCCCCGGCCAGGGATCGGTCGGCGCGAGCGGTGACCTGGCGCCGCTCGCGCATATGACGTTGACGCTGCTGGGCGAAGGCGACGCTTACTTCGGCGAGCAGCGCATGCCGGCGGACGAGGCGCTGGCACGCGCCGGTCTCGCGCCGATCATCTTGCAGCCGAAGGAGGGCCTCTCGCTGGTCAACGGCACCGAGGTGATGACCGGCATCGCCGCGCTCGCGCTTCTGCGCGCGGAGCGCCTTATCGCCGCGGCCGACGTGATTGGAGCGATGAGCCTGGAGGGATTCCTCGGGACCGATCGCGTCTTCGACGACCGCATCAACCGCCTGCGCCCGCATCCGGGCCAGATGCACGTCGCCGAGAACCTGCGCAAGCTGCTGGCATCCAGCGAGATCATGCAGTCGCACCGCGATTGCGGCCGCGTGCAGGACCCCTACTCCTTTCGCTGCATCCCCGTCGTGCACGGCGCCGTTCGCGATGCCGCCGCATATGCGCGGCGCGTCTTCGAGATCGAGGCGATCTCGGTGACGGACAACCCGCTCGTCTTCCCGGAGGACGATGAGTTCCTCACGGGGGGAAACTTCCACGGTCAGCCGGTGGCGCTGGCCTGCGACGTGCTCAAGACGGCGATGGCCGAGCTGGCCTCGATCAGCGAGCGCCGCCTCTTCCTCTTGCTGAACGCGCAAGAGCGTGGGCTGCCGCTCTTCCTCGCGCCGCAGAGCGGCGTGCAGAGCGGCCTGATGCTGGTGCAGTACACGGCCGCCTCGCTGGTCAGCGAGAACAAAGGCTTGGCGTGGCCCAACAGCGTCGACTCGATTCCTACCAGCGCGGGGCAAGAGGATCACGTCTCGATGGGGACGATCGCCGCGCGCAACCTGGACCGCGTGCTCGAGAACGTAGAGGGCGCATTGGCCTGCGAGCTGCTGGGGGCGCTGGCGGCCAGCGATGCGCGCCGGCCCTTGGGCTCCGGCGCGGGGACGCAGGCGGCGTACGCGGCGGGGCGCGCGGCCGTCGCGCCGTTGACGGAGGATCGCCCTCCCGCCCCCGACATCGAGGCCCTGCGCGAGCTGCTGCGCTCCGGTGCATTGGTCGCCGCGGTCGAGGCGGCGGTCGGTGCGCTGTGATCGCGCGACACGCGCGCCGATCCGCTGCACGCAATGCTTGGAGATGACGCTATGAAGGTAGAGACGCCCGTCCGGGCTCCGCGCGGCAGCGAGCGAAGCTGCAAGGGATGGGAGCAAGAAGCGGCGCTGCGCATGCTGATGAACAACCTCGATCCCGCCGTGGCGGAGCGCCCGCAGGATCTGGTGGTCTACGGCGGCAGTGGCAAGGCGGTGCGGGATTGGGACGCCTTCGAGAAGATCGTGCGCACGCTGCGCCGGCTGGAGGGTGACGAGACGCTCCTGGTGCAGTCGGGCAAGCCGGTAGCCGTCTTCAAGACGCACCCGCGCGCGCCGCGTGTCCTGATCGCGAACTCGAACCTGGTGGCGAAGTGGGCCGATTGGGAGCACTTCCACGAGCTGGAGCGCAAGGGCCTCATGATGTACGGCCAGATGACGGCCGGATCGTGGATCTACATCGGCTCGCAAGGGATTCTGCAGGGCACCTACGAGACGTTCGCGGAGCTGGCCAACCAGCATTTCGGCGGCTCGCTCTCCGGTCGCGTGGTGCTTACCGCGGGGCTGGGCGGCATGGGCGGAGCCCAGCCGCTGGCGATCACCATGAACGGCGGTATCGCGCTCTGCGTCGAGGTCGATCCCGCGCGCCTGGAGCGCCGTCTGGAGACGCGCTACATCGACATGATCGCCTCGTCGCGCGCCGACGCCTTGACCATGATCGAATCGGTGCGCGCGCGCGCGGAGCCGGTGTCGATCGGCTACGTGGGCAACGCGGCGGAGGAGCTGCCGGCGCTGCTGGCGCTGGGCTTCAAAGCCGATGCCGTTACCGATCAGACCAGCGCTCACGACCCCCTGAACGGCTATATTCCCATGGGCCTGACCCTGCAGCAGGCGGCCGCG
>JAGWST010000342.1 GCA_028869325.1 bacterium
AAGGCGCTCTCGGCGGCGGCCTGTTTCCCAGCGTCCGCCGTGGAGGTGGACCACGCCCCCGATGCTGGGACTCCGTTGGTTGGCCGCGCGGCCGAGTGGGCGGTCATCGAACGCCATCTGCGCGCGCCGGAGACGCCGATGCTGGCGTTGAGGGGCGAGCTCGGCATCGGAAAGACGCGCTTGCTGCAAGAGGCGGCGGCGCAGGCTGCACGCGATGGTTTCTCCGTCCTGGAAGGCAGGTGCCAACGCTTCTGCGATCAGCCCTATGCGCCGTTGCGAGACGCGCTGCAACGGCACGTCCGAGGCCTATCGACGGCCCGCCTGCGCAGTGAGCTGCGCGCTAGCCCATGGCTCGCGCGATTCTTACCGGAGCTCTCGGCGAAGCTGCCGCGGTCCCTGCCGGCGTTGGCGCCCGAACAGGAGCGGCGCCTGATGTTCGCCGCGGTGCGATCGTTTCTGCGAAGGATCTCCGGACCGCGCGGGACGCTGCTGATCCTGGACGATCTCCATTGGGCGCCGGCCGACGGACTGGCGCTGCTGGCGGCGCTCCTCCAGGGACCCGATGCGATGCTGTTGCGCGTCGTCGCCGCGTACCGCGATGGCGAGCTTCGCGCCGGCGAACCGTTGTCGAGGTTCGTCATGGATTTGGCGCATCGAGGCGCCCTCAGACAGCAACGAGTCGGCTCGCTCGACGCCGAATCCTCCGCGACGCTGCTCGATCTGCTGCTCGACGGGACGACGGCGGTTGTGGCCGCCCAGCGCAGACGCGTCCTCGAGCGTTGCGACGGCGTCCCCCTTTTCTTGGTCAGCTACGCCCGGGGCTTGCGCGACGGCACGGTAGAGGTACCGGCGACGCTTGAGCATAGCATCGACCAGCGGCTCCACGCACTGCCGGATTCGTCGCGAAAGCTGCTCACGCTGACCGCGTTGATCGGGCGCCCGGTTGCGGCGCGTCTGTTGTCACGGGCGGGTGGCGGCGCCGAGGAGGCCGTGGAGGCGGCGCTGATGGCTGCCTGCCGCGCGAACTTGCTTCGCGAGAGCGCCGACGGCTACCACTTCGTCCACGACATCGTGCGCGAAGTCATCGTCCACAGCCTCCACGACGGGGGCCGCCGCGTGCTCCACCGCCGCATCGCTCGGGCGTTGAAGGGTGAGTCTGGCGAGCAGGCGATGGCGGAGTTGGCTCATCATTATGCCGCGGGCGGCGAGAGGGCGAAGGCGCTGCTCTACCTCGAGCGTGCAGCGGATCGGAGTGCCGAGCAGCTGGCCTTCAACGTCGCCGAGGCGCACTATCGCGATCTGCTCGCGCGCTTCGCGGAGGAGCGATGTAGCGCGGAGCAGGCGCGCGTCGCCGAGAAGCTCGGCTCGCTCTTGGTCAAGGAGGGGCGCTACGACGACGCCCTAGCCGCGCTCGAGGGCGCGGTGAGCGCCTATATGGGTGGCGGAGCCTGCGAGGCATCGGCACTGGCCTTGGCTGAGATCGGCCGCGTGCACGCGCTGCGCGGTACGCCGGGCGAGGGAATGGCTCGACTAGCAGCGACGCTGCCGGGATTGGAGCGCCAGGGCCCGACGCGTGGCTTGGCGGCCCTGCACGTGACGCTGGCACACCTTCACTTTGTCGGCGGTGATTATGAAGGGGAGCTCTCATGGGCGATGCGCGCCGCCGAGTTTGCGGCCGCCGCGGGCGCGAACGACCTGCTGGCAAGTGCCCATCAACGATGCGGCACGGCGCGGTTCTTGTTGGGAGCGGTCGGCGAGGGGGTCTCGCGGCTGGAGCAGGCACTCGCCCTGGCGGAGGCGATCGATGCACCGCCGATCGTCTCGACGTGTCTGGCGAACCTCGCCTGGATCGCGTTAGAGACGGGGCACATCGACCGGGCCCGTCTGATTGGCACACGCGCGCTGGAGATCGCGGAGCGGCGCGGCGATCAGACGCGCATCGCCGTGCGGACGACCATCCTCGGGGTTGCGCACTTTCATGCGGGCCAGTGGGAGAGGGCAGAGGCCTGCCTCGAGCGTTCCTCGGCGGCGGCGAAGCGCGCCGGTGACGCGTGGGTTGCCGCGTATCCGTTGATCGGATGGGGACAGCTGCTCATGGCGCGCGGTGAGACCTGCGAGGCCGAGCAGTCTCTCGAGCGGGCGAGTGCGATCGGATGCCGCTCGGGCGATCTCCAGGCGCTACGGCGAAGCGCGGGTCTCCTAGCCGAGCTGGATCTCTTTCACGGGCGCCCGGAGGCCGCGATCGGGAGGATCGTGCCGCTCTTGGACCGCTCGAGCTCTCCCGAGATCTACGCCAGCGTGCTGTTGCCCGCATTGGCCCAGGCGTACCTGGCGCTCGGCCGCGTCGATGATGCGGCCCATCTCGCCGACCAGGCCGTCGCGCGTCTGAGCGCTGCCGGGCACATCGTGCGCATGCAAGCGTTGCGTGTGCACGGCGAGGTTGCGCTCGCGCGGGGCGCGTGGGAGCAGTCCGCAGCCAGCATCGAGGCGGCGTTGGATGCCGCGCGCCAGGGCGGCTACCGGTATCCCGAGGCGCAGGCGTTGTCGGCGCTGGGGGATCTCAACCTTGCGCGAGGCTGCGCGGACCTGGCCGCCTGCGCATATCGTGAGGCCCTGGCCGTCTTTCGCGATCTCGGCGCCCGTCGCGACGCGGAGGCCACGGAGGCGCGGTTGCGCCATCTCGAGCGAACCGAGCGCCGCAGCGGCGAGACCACGGCCTAGTGGCAACGCGCGTTCGTGGAGCTATTCCTCGCCGTCGTAGTAGTCCAAGGCTTCGGAGCGGACGAGTCGGTTCTCGGGTGATTCGACGGCCCACTTCTTGCTATCCGGATAGTAGCACGACTCGCCGGTCGGATTATCCGCCACGACATAGATGACGAGGTCCCGCGAGCCGTCATTGATGATCTGGTGGGCTTCGCCGGGCTTGAAGATGAAGGCGTCGCCGGTTTCGATGACCGTCGTCCCGGCCTCGTGCCGAACGGTTCCCTTGCCGGAGATCACATGATAGAACTCCCATTGCGCACTATGAGAGTGGTAGGGGTAGGGAGTCTTCCCTGGAGCGATGCGCAGGATCTCGACGTCGAAGGGATGCCGCTCTGCCAGATCCGTCGATTCGCGCTTGCGGCCCAGCGCTTCGGAGACTTCCTTGCCGGCACCGGCGAATCTCCCGTTGGGAGATGACCACGTCAGTTCTTCAATCTCGTTCGTGTTGACCTTACGCATCGTCACCTCACTTTGAAGAGAGCACGCCATGTGCGCACAGGGCTTGCGATGTGGGTACAATCGCGCTAGAAGTCGACCCAGGAGGGCTTACGCATGGCAAACCACGTGGTTCACGTGAGATGAACCGAATCGTCGTTCTCCTCGCGCGCATACTGCTCGGGCTGATTTTCGCTGGGCTCGGCATGAACGGCTTTGTGCCGTTCATGCCCAATCCGCCGTCCATTCCACCGACCGCCGCGGCATTTGCCGGCGCGATGGCGGCATCGCACTTTTCCTATTTCGTCTTCGGCGTCCAGGTGCTCTCGGGAGTATTGCTGCTGGTGAATCGATACGTTCCGCTTGCGCTGGTGTCGTTGGCAGGAGTGATCGCCAACATTCTGGCCTTTCACATCACGATGTGGCCAGCGACGCTCATTCCAATGCCGATCATCGTGACGGTCCTCTGGCTCATCGTTGCGTGGCCTTTGCGCGCGCACTTCGCGCCGCTGTTTACCGCCAAGCCGTAAGGAGTGAGGTTCCATGCAGAAGATCGTTCCATTCTTGTGGTTTGATGACAAGGCCGAGGAGGCAGCGAACTTCTACGTCTCGGTCTTCAAGAACTCAAAGATCGAAAATATCAGCCGCTATGGAGCGGCGGGACCGGGGCCGAGTGGCTCCGTGATGGTCGTGGAGTTCCAGCTCGAAGGGCAAGGCTTTATGGCGCTCAACGGCGGTCAGCCCGCCACCCCTTCGCAGGCGATCGCGTTGTTCGTGAACTGCGAGACGCAGGCCGAAGTCGATGTATTGTGGGAGAGGCTTTCCGAAGGCGGAGAGAGACTCCAGTGCGGCTGGCTGAGAGACAAGTATGGCTTTTCATGGAACATCGTTCCCATCGGTCTCGGTGAGTTGTTGAGCGGCCCGGATGCCGAAAAGTCGCAACGCGCCATGAAAGCCATGCTGAAAATGGAGAAGCTCGACATAAAAGAGCTGCGGCGAGCGTACGACGCGCGCTAACAGTCCAGACCCGGATCGCCCTTTGCCGTAAGCTGTATTGGCAAGCGCCTCGTCCCCGAACCGTCGCCGAGCGGCATCATCGTGCCGATGCCGATCGAGTCGTTCCAGCATCCCCTGTCGCGCTATCAG
>JAGWST010000343.1 GCA_028869325.1 bacterium
ATGGCGGGTCCGTGCAGCGTGGAGTCGGAGCAGCAGATCGACGTTACGGCGCGCTGCGTGGCAGCCGCCGGGGCCAACTTCCTGCGCGGCGGCGCCTTCAAGCCGCGCACCTCGCCGTACGCTTTCCAGGGCCTGGGAGAGGAGGCGCTGCGCTACCTGCGAAGCTCCGCCGATCGCTGTGGCCTGGCCGTCGTGACCGAGGTGATGGACGTACGTGACGTCGAGCTGGTAGCCGGGTACGCCGACGTACTCCAGATCGGAGCGCGCAACATGCAGAACTTCAACCTGCTGCGTGAGGTCGGCTCGATGCGCAAGCCGGTTCTCCTCAAGCGCGGGCTGAGCGCCACCATCGAAGAGTGGCTGATGGCCGCTGAGTACATCTATGTGGGCGGCAATCACGACGTGGTGCTCTGCGAGCGCGGGATCCGCACCTACGAGACGGCGACGCGCAACACGCTCGACCTCGCCGCTGTGCCGCTGGTCCACATCTTGACCCACCTTCCGGTGATCGTCGATCCCTCGCACGGCACGGGGCGTCGCGACCTGGTCGCGCCGATGGCCCGTGCCGGAATCGCCGCCGGCGCCGACGGGCTCATGCTGGAGGTCCATCCGAATCCCTCGCAGGCCAAGTCCGACGGCCCGCAGTCGATAACTCCGGACGAGTTCGGCGCCGTGCTACGCTCGGCGCGGCCGATCGCCGAGGCGCTGGGGCGCGAGATGCCGCAGGTCGGCACGATCGCTTAGCGCGGCGGACACGGAGGCGCATGAGAATCGCCGTCGTGGGCACCGGCCTCATCGGTGCCTCCTTGGGCCTTGCGTGGCGTGCGTGCGGGCACTCCGTTGCGGGCCAGGACCTCGACGCAGCCGCCCTCGAGGCGGCGATCGCGATGGGCGCATTTGACGAAGCCGTCGGCTTCGAAGAGGCGCGCCGCCGTGAGGCGCTGGTGCTGGCCGTGCCGCTGGATGCCGTCTGCGCGATGCTGCTGCGGCTACGCGACGGCGCCCCCAACCCGGCGCTGATTCTTGACGTCGCCTCGCTTCAGGTTCCGGTGCTGCGCGCAGCGGGTGATCTGGAGGGCTTCGTCGCCAGTCACCCCATGGCCGGGCGCGAGGGCAACGGGCCGGCCCAGGCCGATCCCGCGATCTTCCGCGGTCAGCCGTGGATCTATCAGCCGGGCGCCGCCCAGGAGGCGGCGTTACGCCTCATCGGGGAGACGGGGGCCCATCCGGTCCCCTTGGAGGCGGAGCTTCACGACCGGGCGGTGGCGCTGACCAGCCATCTCCCCCAGCTCTTGGCGGTAGCCCTGGCGCGCGCGGTGGCGCGCCACGCCGGCGAGCCCGGCGTGGCCGAGGTCGTCGGGCCGGGGCTGCACGGCGCGCTACGGCTGGCTCGTGCCCAATGGAGCATGTGGGGGCCGCTGCTAGCCCAGCAGGGCGCGCGCGACGCCGCCCTGCTCGAGGAGTTGGCTCGTGAGCTCCAGAGTCTGGCGGCGGCGCTGGCAGCGGAGAGCCAGGCGGAGCTGCATGCGGCCTTCGACGAGGCAAAGATTTCGGTGGGCGATATTTTCCGTAGAACGAAATAAGTTGCAGCCGGCGAGGATTCGCCATGTCGGCATTCGAACCGGGGGCGCTGGTTCAGGCACGTTTCGCCGCGGTGATACGTTCAAGCGGTAAAGACGACCGCGGAGGAGAGGGTTTTCTTGCAATTCATTCGGCCGCTTGCCGCTTTGACCGCCATTACGTTCGCCGCGTGCGGCGCTGCATCGGCGCAGGAGTACCAGTACTACTTCCCGCCCAAGCTCGTGAAGCGTGCCGCGAGCTCGGTACCGGTGCAGGGCAAGGGCAAGGTTGTCGTGCAAGTCCAGCTCGATGCCAGCGGCAAGGTGATCGGGACGCGCATCATCAGCTCGACGAACAAGGCCGACGACGCCGCCGCACTGGATATCGCGAAGAACTCGACGTACTCGCCGGCGCGGCGCGGGCCGAGCGCCGGGAAGGCCAAGGGCGAGAGGGGCTTCTACGATTTCACGCTCGCCTTCACTGCCGGCGGCGCGGTCCAAAAGAGCAGCCCCGTCGATCAGGCGATCGGGGAGATCAACAAGAACCAGTTCACGGCCGCTCGGGACCTGCTCACGCCGTACCTGCAACAGAACCCTGCTGACGGCAAGGCTCAGGCGCTGCTGGGCATCGCGCAGTATTACCTGAAGGATTACGGCGCCGCTACGGCCGCCTTCGATCAAGCCGGTGCCGCCATTCCGTCGACCTATAAGAAGGTCGCGGCCGACGCCTACGCGCACGATACGCAGGCCAAGCTCGCCAAAGGCGATACCCAGGGTGCGCTGGTCGCGGCGCGCAAGGCCGTCGCGCTCTCGCCGAACCCCGCGCTCTACAACTTGCTGGGCGGCGCGGAGATCGCCGCCGGCGAAGACAAGGCCGCGGTCGCCGACATCTCCAAGGCACGCGATGGCGCCGCGTCGGCAAACCTCTCGGCGGGTGACCGCGCGACCATCGACGTGAATCTCGCACGCGCGTATGCCAACGTCGGCGACGCCGAGAACGCGCAGAAGTACATCGCCGAGGCCAAGCAGCTTGATCCGAAAGCCGACACCCAGGGCGTCTTGGGCGCGGTCTATCTCGCTCAAGCCAAGGCCAAGGCCGACGCAAAGGACTACGCCGCGGCCGCCAAGCTCTACGAGCAGGCCGGTGACGGCCTGAGCGGCAAGAACGCCGCGCGCGCCTATACGAACGCGGCCTTCCAATACCTGACGCTCGCGCACGGCCAAGACCCGAAGACTGCCGGCGTCACCTACCAGAGCGCCATGGCCGCCGCGAGCAAGGCGTTGCAGGCTCAACCGAAGTTCGCCGCCGCGCTCTACGCGCAGGGCGCCGTCTATGCTAACCAAGGGAAGAGGGAGGATGCGATCTCATCGCTCAAGCAGGCGGACGCCGCAGCCGCCGCCGAGGGCGACACGTCGCTGGCGGCCGCCATCGAGAAGACCTTGAAGCAGGTCGAGGGGGGATCGTAGATGCGACCCCATCGTCCGGGAGCCGAAGGAAATGCCGCAACAATGCGACGAGGAAATACGAAAACGTGCGGCCAAATAGCAGGCCTTCGAGCGCGGGGTCTTCACGGGCCCTTGCCTCGTGTTGTGGCCCTTTGGGAGAGGTAGAGAGCCAGTGAATCTGTTCGAACAGTTTTGGACCTTCATGCAGCAAGGCGGATTCGACATGTGGATCCTCCTGCTGCTCTCCATCGTCACGGTGGCCATCGTGATCGAACGCTACGTGTTCTTCGCGCGCCAGCACGGCGATCCGACGGCCTTGTTGAAGCAGATCGGCCAGCGCATCGCGGCCAACGACATCAACGGCGCCATCGAGGTCTGCCGCAAGGCGAAGGGCATGCTGCCTCGCGTCCTCGAGTTCGGCCTGTACCGCGGCGACAAGAGCCGCGCCGACATCACC
>JAGWST010000344.1 GCA_028869325.1 bacterium
CGCAGCGGGCGCCGCCATCATGCACGCCACTAGGCCAAGGGCGCCCGCCAGGCCTTTGAAGCCCCGCACGCTAGAACTTTTGACCGATTCCAAAGCTCACGCGACCACCGTTTTGGCCGAACGCGTAGTCCAGCCGAATGGTATGCAGGCCGAGCTGCGGCAGATCGAAGCGCACGCCGAAGCCGACGTCGCTGTGAAACTGGTAGTTGGCAAGCGGCGACATCTGCAGCGTATTGCCGACGAACTGCTGGGCGCCGCGCAAGCGCACGCCGCCCGTCTCGGCAAAGAGCGCGCCCTCGACCTTGCGCTCGTGCGAGAGGGGGAAGCGGAACTCAGCTTGACCGAGCAGCAGATCGGTGCCGTAGAAGACATCCGTATATGCGGAGAGCTGTTGCTCACCCAGCGTGTACACCGATGCGGGCGGTATGGCCCCCGAGGAGGTGCCGTATTGCGCGTGGAGCCCGAAGGTGCCCAATCTCAGGGCCGGCCAGAACTTCTTGGTGTCCAAGATGACTTTGGTGTAGTCGAAATTGGAGCCGATCGATTTGGTCGAGACCTCGTAGGAGATCGAGTTGTCCCAGCCGCGCCGGGGGTTGAAGACGTCGTCGCGGGTATCTTGCACCAGGCCAAAGGTCAGCGAGTGCAGCGCCTCCGGCGCGCTGCCCGAGACGCTGGCGATCGACGGGATGGTGTTGCCGTAGATCGACTGGGCCGTCTGCGTGGTGCCCGGCAGCAGCGTCCCCGTGAGGCCGTTCGCCGTGGGCAGGTTGAGAACGGTCGGGTTGTTGGTCAACACATAGCCCGCCGGCGCGGTGAACGATTGGAAGACCCGCTCGACGTTGGCGCCGACCGTGCCGGTCACGTAGTCGCTGAAGCGGCGGCCCAGCGACATCGTCACGCCCGCCGAGCGCGAAGCGTAGTTCGCCACCGGCCCGCTCAGCGCCGCCTGACCGGCGGTCTGCTGATAGATGGAGACGGGAGTGGCCGTGGGCACCGGCACCGGCGTGCCGCCGGGGTTGGGCGCGGTATTCGGCACCGCATAGACCGGATACAGGTAGCTCGAGACGTTGTTGAAGACGGAGGCGCCGAAGCTGTAGCGCTCCGCTCGCCGTGAGCTGCCCAAGTAAGGGACGGAGACCGAGGCCGAGATCAGCGAGAGACGCGCACCCCGCTGGAACTGAACCGAGGCGCCGTTACCGGTGCCGTTGATGTTGTTCTGCGAGTAGCCGACGTTGCCCACCAGCCCCTCGCCGTTGGCGCCGCCCGAGTATCCGACGCCCGCGATCGCCTGTCCCGTGCGCTCCTCGGTCACCTTCCAGACCAGCGTGACGTCCTGCGGCTTGCTGGTATCGGGCCCCGACTTCGCCGTGACGTCGACCTTCGAGAAGAAGCCCGTGTTGTTCAGGCGCTCGTAGTCGCGGCGCAACGCGCTCTGCGTGATCACCATGCCCGGGCGCAGCCGCAGCTGGCGGCGGACAACGTAATCCTTGGTCTTGGTGTTGCCGGTGATCTCGACGGCGGCGACGCGCGCCACGTCGACCTCGTACTTGACGTCGACGGTGCCGGCCTGCAGGTTGACGGTCGACGGATCGATTCCGCCTTGGCAGAAGCCGCGCTCCAAGTCCAGCTTGTCGTAGTACTTGCCAATCGCATCGCAATCTTGCTGCTCGAGCTCCTGCGACCAGGTCATGCCGGGCTTGGTCTCGAGCTTCGCGGCGACGACCGGCGCGGGCACCAGCGTGTCACCCACCACGCTGACGTTCTGGACCGTCAGACCCTCTTGGATCGTAAGCGCGAGATCGCCCGTCTTGGCATCGAGATTGATGTTCTTGACGTGCGTCGGAAGCTGTCCGCCATAGCCGATCTTGTCGTAGTAGGAGTTGATCTTCAGGACGTCTTCGTGGAAGGTATTCTGGCTGAACACCTGGCCCGGGGCCGTGTCCATCAACGCCAGCAGCGTGTCGGACGGCACGTGCGTGTTGCCGTCGAACGTGATCTTGGTGATCACGGGATTCTCGACGACGCGAAAGGTCACGGCGACGCCGGTAGGCCGCTGCTGCACCAGCGGCGGCAGCACGTCCGTGAAGTAACCCAATTGGAAGATCGCCTGATTGTCAGCTTGCAGCTGTTTTTCGTCCAGCGGCTGGCCGGCTTTGGTCTGCACCGCGGAGAGGATCCGGTCGCTCGGTACGTGCGCATTCCCCGTCACGGAGACGGCGACGACCGGGGTGCCCGCGGCTCTCGCGGGCACCACCCCGACAAGGGACGCCACCAAGCCTAGAATCACGATCGCGACGACGGCGCGCTGCGCGCGAGATTGCATACGGCTGATACCTTCCTCTGAGCGTGTACGACCCGCCCTGCCCACACACAACGGCATTCCACCGACGTCCGGACGGCGGGCCCAAGCGCGAGGGGGTTCGTCTTTCCCCCGCGCCGGCCTCCTTGGCGGCGTGTGGGGCCTCACGGAAAGAGACGCCGAACTGAGAGCGCCCAGCCCGACGTGCCGACGATGGGGACGCCCGGCCCAACATGCGGGTTGGTCGTATTGCTCGTGAGCTGATTCTGCAGCGAGGTCGACGCCTGTTGAAAGTATTGGAAGTTGAGCAGCGTGTTCTCGGCGGGAAAGTAGTCGACGCCCACCGCTTGCCGGTACGGCATCGCGAATGACTCGTCGTAGGTGAAGGCGAGGCGGTCGCTGAGCGTCTTGCGCAGGTCCAACGCGACGGCTCCACCCTGCTCGAAGGAGAACGAGATGTTCTGCAGACCCAGGGCGCCGCTGAGCGGGGCGAGCAGCGAGCGGCCGAACTGCGCGTTGAGAATGCTCAGCGCCTCGCTGCTGACGTTGAGGCCGCCGCCCGGCGTCTGCTCCACGCTGCCCGGGGGCAGCACACCGGCCGGCATGGTGGGAACCGGCGGCGCGCCCTTGAGTCCCGGCAGCGTCCCACCCGGAATGTTGGCCTGCTCGCTGGCGCCCTGCTCAGGGGTGAGCGTCTGCCCCGTGAGCGTCGGGAAATCGAGCAACAGCGCAACGATCTGCTGCTGATTGTACGGGCCGTCGGACTTAAAGTGAACGTTCATGTTGGTCGCCGGCCCCGTCGCCGTGAGGGTGACGCTGACGGACGGGCTGACGCTGGTGACGCGCGTGCTGGCGACGGCATTGATGAACGGCACGGGGCCACTGGCCGGATCGAAGCTCAGCGTTGCGCGGTCGATGCGAAAGACACGGTCGAAGTACGAGATCGTCCCGTTCGTCGCCTCGAACATTGCCGCGAGCTGGGGATCGGCGAGGCTCCCGCTCACCGCCATCGATCCCGCGGCGCCGATATCGATCCCGCTCCCCTGCACGCGCACGTTGCGGCCGGCAACGGCGTGGAGGTCGAGGTCCAGGCCCAGCGGCACCGCGTAGGCCAGCCCGCCCGCGGCGCCGCCCCCGCCCGTGGCGATCGCGTAGAGCCCCGAGAGGGAGAGCGCCGCGTTGGAGAGCGTGGCATTGCCGGAGAGCAGCGCCGCGCGGTGCGCCGCCGCCTGCAGCGCGAGCTTGGCATCGATCGTTCCCTGCCCCAGGGCCGGAACGTCGAGCCGCGCCCCCTTTGCCGTGAGGTCGGCATGATATGCCAGCGTCGCGCCCGTCGCCGCCGGGCTGATCGTCAGGTGCCCGGAGCCGTCGACACTGCCGCCGCCCACGTTGGCATGGAGCCGGTCGATGGAGACGCTGCGTCCGCTCAGCGTCACCGTCGCCCGGCCGTCCGTGATCGGCTGGCGCTCGAAGGGCGCGCTGAACCTTCCGTTGGCCAGCGCTACCGTTCCCGCAACCTGCGGATCGGCGAGCGTCCCTGCCACAGCCAAGCGCCCGTCGATGCGGCCGCCGATCGTGCTCTGCGCGGGAAGGAAGCCGCCCAGATCGGAGAGATCTACGCCGTCCACCGTGAGGTTGAGACCCAGCGCCGCGCTCGGCGGCCCCAGTTGCAACGGCGAGAGCTGCAGCGGAATCTGTCCCGCCAGCGAGATGGTGCCGTTGGCAAGCCGCAGCTCACCGTTGCGCAGCTCCAAGTTGCGGCCGCGCAGCGAGAGCTCGCCGAAGGCCTCCTGGAAAGGCAGCTTGCCGAAGGCGCCGCCCAGCAG
>JAGWST010000345.1 GCA_028869325.1 bacterium
TCGGCGCGGCCGACGAACCATAGATAGCCGTCCGCATCGCGCGTCGCACGATCCCCCGTGAGATAGTACTCGCCGCGGCGCGTGTTCGCCGTCTCCCACGGGTTCTTGTAATACTCGACGAAGAGCGTGGGCGGCTGCCCCTTCACGGCGATATCGCCGACCACGTCCTGCGCGCAGATCGCGCCGTCTTCGTCGATGATCGCAATCTCGTGGCCCGGAGTCGGCTTTCCCATCGAGCCCGGGCGAACGTCCATCCCCGGCAGATTGGCCACCAGCAGGGAGTTCTCGGTCTGCCCGTAGCCATCGTAGATCGTGAGGCCGTAGGCATCCTTGAAGGCCTTGATGACCTCCGGGTTGAGCGGCTCGCCGGCCGAGACGGCGTGGCGCAGCTTTGCCAGCTTCCACCTCGTGCCCAGGCCCTCGAGCTTCGCCTCCAGGCGGTACTCCGTGGGCGCCTGACAGAGCACGCTCACGCCCAGACGCTCCAAGAGATCCATGCGTTCCACGGGCTCGAAGCCGCCTTCGTGCAGCACGATCGCGGAGCCGCACGACCACGGACCCAACAGCACGTTCCAGAGCGACTTCGCCCAGCCGGTGCCGGCGCTGCACCATACCAGATCGTCACGCTTGCCGTCGAGCCAGAGCTGCGCCTGCATGCGTTTGGCGAACGTGTAGGCGTGCACGTGCAGGACGCCCTTGGGCTCCTTGGTCGTACCCGATGTGTAGACCAAGTACGCCGGATCGCCCTTCGCGGTCGGCGTGCCCGCCCAGCCGTCGCCGGCATCTGCCAGCAAGGGCTCCAGCGCCGTCCAACGGGCCTGCTGGCCGCCCACCACCAGGTAGTGCCCCAGCGTTTTGGCGTCGGCGCGCATCGCATCGAACTCGGCCGTGAGCGAGGCGTGCGCGATCGCCGCAACCGCTTCGCTGTGATTGGCGCGAAAGAGCAGATCCTTCGCGCGCAACTGCTCGCTGGAGGGCACGGCCACGGCCCCGACGCGCAACAGTGCCAGCATCACGAAGAGCCACTCCGGACGCTTGGGGATCACGACCAGCACCTTGTCACCCTTGACGATGCCGATCTCGCGCAGCGCCGCGGCGTAGCGCGCCGACTCGCGGGCGATCTCCGGGAAGGAGTAGTGGCGCTCGTTGCCCGCCTTGTCCAAGAAGATCAGACCCAGGCGATCCTCGCGCCCCAACACGTCGATGACGTCGCGAGCAAAGTTGAACGAAGCGGGAACCTGCCAGTACGTCTCCGTGTGGGACGCCGTTGTCATCGATACCTCCATGAGCTCACGTGCTGCGACGCTGTGGAGGTCGAATGCGGCTCGCCGGGGTGCCATCCCTCCCGGCGAGCCGGAGAGCCGCCTTTAGGTCGCGTGCGCAGACGGCGTGGGCGCGGGCGAGGTGCTCGCGGATGGCGTGGGTGTGGGCGAGGTGCTCGCGGATGGCGTGGGCGCGGGCGAGGCGGTCGGCGTCGGGGTCGAGAAGGGCAGGTCCGGCGAGAGCGTGGGGCAGGTGCCCGGCGTCGCCGCTCCAGTGCCGGCGGCGGCGGACGTAAAGGCCGCGATCGGCGCCTCGATGGTCACGAGCCGGTGGCCGTTCGCATCGACCTCGATGTCGATGCGTGCCGCCGACGAGAACACCGGGAAGGTCAGCGGCCCCGTGAACGGCGAGGCGACATACGTGAACATCGCACTCCCATCTTCGTCGTGCACCTTCTCCGCGATGCGAAGCGTCAGCGGGCCGGTTGGCGTTGACATCGCCGAAGGCGACGCCGAGGCGCCGGGGGCCGGGGTGTGCTGGCTGATGGTCGCCGGGGCGATCGTGATCGTGCTCCCGTTGCAGGTGGAGATCGTGATCGGGAGATTGCCCGGCAAGTGGTCGTCGTCGGTGCTGTTGACGTCGTTGAATTCGCCGTCCGAGGGATCCTCGACCGAGGTCTCCTGCTCGTCGTCACCAGAACCGATTTGGCCGTTCCCGTCGCGGTCGGCGGCGGTGTGCACGGTGATGGTCGCCGGCGTGCTGCCGTTGGCGGGCGTGTAGACGACGTTGGCGGCGGTCGCGCCGATGGCGGAGGCGAGCACGATCGTCGCCGTGATGGCGTTCGCGCCGCTGCCGGCTGTCACCGTGACGGTCGCGCCAAGCGGCACGGCGCTCGTGAAATGCAGCTCGGCGAAGCCAGCGCTGTTGAGAGTTCCCGTCGCCACCGTCTGCCCGTTATAGGTCACGGTGACCGAGGTGCCGGCCAGCGAGGCCGTGCGGCGCAGCGAGGAGAGCGGCAGCCCCGCACCGGAGAAGGTGACGCCGAGGCTCTGGGCCGTGGCACCAGCCGAGGGCGCTCCGGGAACGGCAGGTGAGCCGAGGCCGGAGGAGCCGCCCCCACCACACGCGGCGAGGAGACCCGTGGCTACGATCGTGAGTCCAGCCAGATAGCGTGTCTTCATGGCCCCCACGATAGGCGTTGAGAGAGGGCGCTTGCAAGGCCCGCGAGCAAGGTGTGGGCTGCGCCACACGGTCGCTCGCCCCCCGTGCCGGTCGCCGTCCTTGACCCCCCTAGTACCATAGAACCGAGATGGAGCAGCGTGCCGCGGCCCCCAAGGCCTACGACCCCAAGGACGTCGAGCAGCGGTGGTACTTCCGCTGGGAGGAGTCCGGCGTCTACCGGTTCGATCGCAGCCGCCCCCGCCACGAGGTTTATTCGATCGATACGCCGCCGCCGACGGTGAGCGGATCGCTGCACGTCGGCCACGTCTTTTCGTACACGCATACCGACGTCATCGCACGATTCCAGCGGATGCGCGGCAAAGCGGTCTTCTATCCGATGGGGTGGGACGACAACGGCCTGGCCACCGA
>JAGWST010000346.1 GCA_028869325.1 bacterium
CATTCGAAGCGATGGCGGCGGTGCTCGGCGGTACGCAGTCGCTGCACACTAACTCGATGGACGAGGTGCTGGCGCTGCCGACTGAAAAGTCGGTGGAGATCGCGCTGCGCACGCAGCAGGTGCTGGCCTACGAGACCAATGCCACCAACGTGATCGATCCGCTGGGCGGCTCGTACTACGTCGAGGCGCTGACCGACCAGATGGAGCGCGCGGCCGAGGAGTACTTCGACCGCATCGCCGAGTACGGCGGCGTGATCCCGGCGATCGAGGCAGGCTTCTTCCAAAAAGAGATCGCCGACGCGTCGTACCAGTACCAGCGTTCTTTGGAGAGCAAAGAGCGCATCATTGTCGGCGTCAATGCCTTCGAGAGGCCCGAGGAGACGCAAGAGATGGACCTGCTCAAGATCGATCGCAGGATCGAGCTGGAGCAGGCGAAGCGCGTCAAGGCGCTGCGCGCCGAGCGCGACGCCGCAAGGGTCGAGGAGTCGCTGGCCGCCCTGCGGCGGGCCTGCGAAGCGACGGACCACAACGTGATGGAGCCGATTCTGGAGGCGGTGCGCGCGCTGGCCACGGAAGGCGAGATCGTAGAGGCGATGGCGGACGTCTACGGGCGCTACACCGAGATGCCCGCCTTCTAGGGAATCTCCGTGATAGGGAGATAGGGAAATGCAAACGATCGACGCCACGGAGCGCGAGCGCGTGTTGCGCGAGCGCCTGCTGGAGTTCACCTACAAGTTGCACCAAGCGCTTGCACTGGCGCAGGACCTGGAGCGGCGCAACGCAGTGACGTCCTGCGATGAGCCGCCCGAGGGGGAGAGATAAGTTGCCCAGTCAGACGGATCGCCCGATACGCATCGTCGTCGCCAAGTCGGGTCTCGACGGACACGACCGCGGCGCAAAGGTTATCGCGCGGGCACTGCGGGACGCCGGGATGGAGGTCATCTACACCGGCCTCTTCCAAACGCCCGAGCAGATCGTCGAGACGGCGATCCAGGAGGATGCCGACGGCATCGGGCTCTCGATCCTCTCCGGCGCGCACATGACGCTCTTCCCGCTGGTGGTTGAGCAGCTCAAGTCACGCGGGGCGGAAGATATCATCTTCTTCGGCGGTGGAACCATTCCGGCCGACGACGCCGAGGAGCTCAAGCGCATCGGCGTGCGCGCGATCTTCACACCCGGCGCGCCGTTGGCGGAGATCATCGACTTCGTGAATCGGGAGTGCGCCAAGCGCCGGGAGGTGTTGCGATGAAGCCCGACGACTATCTGGAGATCCAGCATCGCGCGCGCCTCGAGCGTGCGCGAGAGGTTCAGGTGTTCTGCGACGACGTGCTGGAGCGGGTCAGGCGCGAGTTTCCGGAGATGTACTCCACCTCCGCCGTCTCGCAGCTGCGCGCCTACTCGGATTCGAATCTGCGCAAGATACGACGCCTCGAAGAAGTCTACCACTAAGCCTGTGGGCCCTTTCGCCGCTCTCGTCGTCACTCGCCGCTCACGTACCGCCCTCCCCCTGAAGGTAAGGCATGTCCGTTAGGGTTCGTTTTGCTCCATCTCCGACGGGGTTCTTGCATGTCGGTGGGGCGCGTACCGCGCTCTTCAATTGGCTCTATGCGCGCCACCACGGCGGAGTCATGGTGCTGCGCGTGGAGGACACCGACGTCGCCCGCGAGCGTCCCGAGTACCGTGAAGCGATCTACCGCGCCTTCGCGTGGCTGGGCATCGACTTCGACGAAGGCCCCGGCCTGGACGGCCCCTTCGGGCCGTATACGCAGCGCGAGCGTATCCCGCTCTACCAGGAGAAGGCGCGCGAGCTTCTCGGGCGTGGCCTGGTCTATCCATGCTTCTGCACTCCGCGTGACGAGAGCGCACCGTTGGCTCAGGACGAAGAGCCCGAGCAGAGCAACAACGCCGCGCGCTGCCACTGCCGCGGCCTCTCGCCGCAGGAGCGCGCGCGCAGGGAGGAGGCGTTGAACGGCCAGGTTCCCGCGCTGCGCTTCGCCGTCGATCA
>JAGWST010000347.1 GCA_028869325.1 bacterium
CTGGCTGCCGCCGCAGAGAGCGATGATCCCGGACAGCAGCCAGAGGTTCAGACGCCGCAACGGATTGGAGCTCATGCCGGCGAGGTTGCGCGCGGCGGCGATCACGTCTTTGGGCGACCAGGAATCCGTCTGAATCACCTGCGCGATGCGGCCGTTCGGACGTACCAGCAGGGTCACGTCGTTGTGCAGAAAGTTGCCCGGTCTGTCCTGTACGACGGAGAGGTTGAAATCGTCGCCAATAGTCTTGACGGTCGACGGCTCCCCCGTCAGCAGCGACCAGCGCTTGGGATCCGCTCCGTGCTTGGTGCCGTACGCAGCCATCACCGCGGGCGTATCGTGACCGGGATCGATCGTGATCTCGACGAGGTGGAAGGGCCCCTGCGCGAGCTGCTCTTGTAAGTAGCGGAACTTCGCCGTCACGGCGGGGCACTCGCCCGCGTCGGTACAGCGTGTGTAGATGAAGCTGACCACCATGGTCTGGCCGACGAAGCCGGTGAGGTGGACCAGGTGGCCGAGTTGATCGACCAGCGGAACGTTCGGCAGCGCATCGCCGGCGCCGAGGATGCGCGTGACTCGCGCATTGGCCGAGCCTGCCAATTCCTCACTCGCCGGGTGGACGTGCCGCAACGACCAAGGCGTCGTCGACGTGTCGATGTATGCGTCGATCGACTCACCGGCCTTGAGGGGCGGGGCGTCCACGAGGTGATACTCGATCGACTGCGAGTTGAGCGTCTCCGGAACCGCGTCGTTGCGAAAGATGACATCGCCGCCCGGCATAACGGCCAGGACGACCCCGTGCACGGGGATCAAGACCGGCTTCGCACGCTCAGCCCCAGCGGGCGCCGCAACAAACGCCGTACCGAGCAAGGCAATCAGCGCGATCGAGGGGGCCAGACGTCGGAGCCAGACGAGCATGACGAAGCGATCCTTAGGGCCGCGAGGAGCGGCCTCCTGCGCGCACGAAACCCTGCCTCCCGTGGAAGAACGCCGTCTCACTCCGCGCGAGGTGCATAGGCGCGTCGCGCACCGCGCTTGGCGACCCGACGAGCGCCGCGTCGTTGTGCAGGGTGCGCTCGGCATGGCGACGATCGCGCTCGAGTCGACGGTGCTGGCGATCGGTTTCGGCATCCTCACGTACTTCCAATTCCGCCACGATCCCATATGGGCTCCGCTCATTCTGCTGATGGCACTGGTCTTCGCCGTCTACGCGGTCTGCTTGCTGGTCAGACCGATCGCCGCTGTATTGGCCACCAGAAGGCCGATCTACAAACTCGACGGCTACATTCGGCTGCGTGGACGCGACGGCAAGAACGCACCGCAGGAGAGCGGCTACCTCGCCGTGCTCACGGAGACAGGCGAGACGGCCGGTGAGTGGCCCCTGCGAGGCGAGCATCCGCTCTCCTACCGGATCGGACCCGCGATGATCGAGTTCAGCACGTACGGCGGCGTTCATTCCATCGACGGCGTCGAGACTGGCGCACTGCCGAAGAACTTTCCCGCCTTCGGCGTCGGCCTGAATCCGCGCAGGCGCAAGATCGGCTGACGCCCGAGGAGCGGTGGCCTGTTAGGAGCCGAGCGGAATCTTGACCGTGTTCTCGGCGGGCCACACGATATTGGTATCCGACGAGAAGGCGGTGAAACCGCCGACGAAGAGGATCACGATGAAGCCGAGGAGCGCGAGCCAGACGACGGCGCTCGGTACGCCCGCGGATTCACGCAGGCCGTAGTCGCCCTCGCTCAGATGCTGATGATCGATCGCCACGATACCTGACTCCAATTGGCCGTTATGGGCCACTAGTGTGTGCTCAGTGGGGATTGGCCGAGGATACGCAGGCCCACGAGAAACGCCTCCACGCAGCCGATGGCCAAGAGCGTCAACATCACCTTGGTGACGCCGATGTCGGCACCTTTGAGATTCCACTCCTTGCGCAGGAAGCGCAACGAGAAGAAGCCCACGACGATCGCCCCGATGACTCCGACGGCGTCCGCTATGTACGATACTTGCATGGTAACGCTACCTTGTCTCGTGCTCGCCTAGTAGATGTAGAACAAGAAGAACAGCACGACCCAGATGACGTCGACGAAGTGCCAGTAGAGCGTCGCCGCCGTCAAGCCGAAGTGGCGTGATGGCGAGTACTTTCCGGCCAGCGTTTGCGCAAACGTCGCGATCAGGAACCAGACGCCGACAAAGACATGGAAGCCGTGCAGGCCCGTGAGGGTGAAGAAGGAGGCACCGAAAGTCGAGCCGGCCCAAGTCACGCCCTCATGGTAGAACGCGTGATACTCGTAGACCTGACCGAGCAGGAAGAGAATGCCCAGAATGATCGTCGCGATCGTGAACCAGATGTAGCCCGAGAGCCGGTTCTCCTTCAGGCGTGTCATGGCATAGTGTGCCGTGATGCCGGAGCCGAACAGGGCGATCGCGTTCGCCGCTCCCAGGTTCACGTCGGGCCGCTCGATGCCGACAGGCGGCCAGACCGGCGCCGCGCTTCGCAGATAGAGATATGCGAAGATGTACGCCGTGAAGAAGATCGAGTCGGTGAAGAGGAACATGAGGAAGCCGAGGAAGCGGAGATCCCGCTGTTCGACGTACTCCTCGTCCGTCATCGGCCCATGGTGCGCGTACTCCAGGGCCTCAGTGTGCACTGCCATGAGTGATCCTTCGTTCCTCTCCTAATACGTGGGCGTTGTCGACATCTGGTCGTATGGAGCGTTGTACGGAAGCGGCTCACCGTAACCGTACGGCTGAGCGTAGACCTCCGGGACCTCCTTGAAATTGTAGTACGGCGGCGGCGAGCTGATCATCCACTCCAGCGTGCGCGCGCCCCACGGGTTAGGTCCCGCGGCCGGCCCCTTCTTCAAGCTCCAGAACATGTTGAAGATCAGCAGCAGGAAGCAGGCGCCCAAGATGAAGGCGTTGATGCTGATGAACAGGTTGATCGCGTGGTACGCCGGATCGTAGTAGGCGACGCGGCGCGGCATGCCAACCAGACCCACCAGGTGCATCGGCAAGAACGTCGTGTTGAAGAAGATGAACGTCAGCCAGAAGTGCCATTTGCCCAGCGTCTCGCTCATCATCCGGCCAGTGAACTTTGGCCACCAGTAGTAGAGACCCGACAAGACGCCCATGACGGTGCCGCCAAAGAGCACGTAGTGGATGTGCGCCACCAAGAAGTAGGTGGCATGCTCATGCCAGTCTACCGGCACCGAGGCGAGCATGATGCCCGTGATGCCGCCGAGCGTAAACGTGGAGAGGAAGCCGAGCGAGAAGAGCATGGGCGTGGTGAGGCGCATGTTCGCGCCAAAGAGCGTGGCCACCCACGAGAAGATCTTGATGCCGGTGGGCACCCCGATGATCATGGTCAGGATCATGAAGGGCAGCGTCACCCACGGGCCCAGACCCGAGGTGAACATGTGGTGCGCCCAGACCATGAACGAGAGCAGCGCGATCGAGACCGTGGAGTAGGCGATCAGCTTGTAACCGAAGATCGGCTTGCGCGCGAACGTCGGGATCACCTCAGAGATCACGCCGAAGATCGGTATAATCATGATGTAGACGGCCGGATGCGAGTAGAACCAGAACATGTGCTGGAAGAGCACCACGGTACCGCCGCGCGACGGGTCGTAGAACGGAATGTTGAAGACGTGCGAAAGGAAGAGCGAGCCCAGCGCCGACGCCAGCGCCGTGGTTGCCACCAACGAGAGGATCGACGTGACACCGGTGGCCCAGACGAAGAGCGGCATGCGCGTGAACGTCATGCCTGGGGCGCGCATCTTCACCACGGTGGTCAAGAAGTTCAGGCCCGTCAGCGTGGCGCCGATGCCGACCGTGAAGACCGCCGTCGTCCAGAAGACGATGCCGATGCCGGCCTGCAGCGAGACGGGCGGATACTCCGTCCAGCCCGCATCGGGGGCACCAAAAGCCAGACTCGAGAGCAGGATGAGCACCGCGGGCGGGAAGGTCCAGAAGCTGAACATGTTCAGCCACGGGAAGGCGACGTCTCGAGCACCGATCTGCAGCGGCATGACGCAGTTGCCGAAGGCCCCCGTCACCAGCGGAATCGCGCCGAACCAGACCATCAGGGTGCCGTGGAAGGTGAAGGCCTCGTTGAACTGCTGCGCCGTGAGGAAGGAGTTATGAGGCTGCGTCAGTTGGACGCGGATCGCCTCGGCGAAGAGCCCCGAGAGCAGAATCATGAGTCCCGCGACGATGAAGTACTGTACCCCGATGACCTTGTGATCGATCGAGAACAGGTACCGCTTGACGAAGGACTCCGGCTCCGGGTGGATCGGTGCGCCTGCGCGGCGGAGGATTTCTATGGTGTCGGTGCTCATGATGATCTCTCAGGCTCCCGCTGGGCTCTCTACTTGCTCTGGCTCTTCAGATAGGCCACCAGGTCCGCGATATCGCCACCGCTGAGCCCGTTGGCCGAGGCGTTGGGCATCACGCCGATGTCGCCTGTGTAGCCGTTCTGCAGAATATGCGCGACATCCGCCGGCGTCGGGGCAGTGCCGTCGACGAGCTTTGGATGCTGTGGGTCGTTGAAGATGTTCTGAAGTCCGGGGCCGACCTTCTTCTGATCGAAGGGCGCGACGTTGTGGCAGACGGAGCACTTCTGCTGGAAGAGCTTCTGGCCGTTGGCCGCATTGCCGGCTGCCAGGTTCAAGGACGCCGCC
>JAGWST010000348.1 GCA_028869325.1 bacterium
CGCGAACAGCACGAGCAGCGCGAGGACGGCGACGCTTGGCAGCAGCAACGGGCTTCTTGGGACGGCCGCCTCGACGCTGTAGCTCAGCGAGCGGCTGCGCATCTGCACCAAGACGTGCTCGAAGGGGGCCCAGAGCCGCAACGGCACGCGCAGCAGAATGGCCGAAGCTGCCTCCGCCTCGATGCGGAAGCTCACGGGGTCCACTCCCGCCAGGCGCCCACCCCGGCCCGCCATGGCCACGCAGAGCAAGGGCTCGAGAGAATCGTTGACGACCTTGAGCTCGTACTCCGCGCTGCGAACCCTTCGCTCGAGCAACTCGATCGAGCCGATCACCGCGGCCCCCTCGCCTCCGATGGCGACGGAGCTGCCGGGACGCTCGACGATCGCATCGGCGCGCCGTATCGGCATCGACGGAGTATCGAGAGGATCGACGCGCTGCGCAGCGATCTCACCGGACCGCTGCACCGGCTCGTGCGCGGCTTTCGGCACCGCTTCGGAGACGACTTCCGGCGCGGAGACGACCTCCGGCTCAAGCGCCTCGGCGGGGACGGCAGCCGGCTCCGGGATCGCCACCTCGAGCGTCTCCCGCGATGGCCTCTCGGCAACGGGCTCCTGCACGGCGTCCGTGGCCTTCAGGGCGTCGTGCTCCTCGTCGCGCCTCTCCTCGCGTTGCTCGCTGTGCTCGCGGGTAGGCGCATCGACCCGCTGCGGGCTCACCTCATCACGATCGGCTGCCGGCGACCGACTGCGCAGGCGATCCCAGGCGGCGAAGCCGAGCAGGCCAACGGCGAGGCCAAGCGCCACGACCTGCAGCGATCCGCCGGCATCCCAACCCTCTGCGGAGATCGGAATCTGGTAGCAGCAGCGCAGCCCGGGCCCCTGCACGAAGACGCACGCGCGGTCGACGCGCATGCCGCGCGCGATGGGGAACGTCAGCGACTGGCCGCCTTTGGGCTCACATGATAGTTGAAACGGCGCAACCGACTCGAGCGCCGCCCCACGGCCGACGGCAGGGACGCATACGATGGCGTGCGGCGTCGCGTTGAGCAGGCGGATGCCCACGTAGCGCGTCCCCGAAGCCGATCGCCAGCTGCGCAAGAAGCACCTGACCCAACCCGAGCCGCCGTCCGATGGCACGCGGATACCCGAGTCGATGACCAGCATCCCGGATATGTCGATCGCGAGGCGTTCCGGCCTGCTCACCTCACACCGGCCCGAGGGACCGGGAACGAGGGAGCCGACGCGGACGCGCCGCATCGGCTCGACGGATCGAACCAAGACGTCTCACGGAGATACAGCGAAATCCGCGTCAACACTCTTGGGTGTGACGAGTTCGACGGGGGCCGTATGGGGCCTTTTTGCGCTACTTGACGGCATCCCACATGCGCGCGGGGATCAGCCAGCGCAGGGTGCCTGCGCCGGCTTCGGCCCGGGCGAGATCGATTCGGCAGAGCGCGCCTTTCCCAAAGCGCAGCTTACATCCGCTGGGGGCGATGGCGCTCGCGAGCAGCTCGCCGCAGAGCGGCTCGTGGCTGACGGCGATGACGGCATCGGCGTCCAACGTCGCCAGCTCCGCAAAGACGTGCGCGGGCTCGGCGCCGGGAGCCAGACTCGCCGTTCGCAGGATCGTCGTGCGCGGGAAGGCCGCCTGCGCCGTCTCCAGCGCCCGCACGAACGGGCTCGAGAGCACCACGTCGAAGCGCAGGCCAAGGTGCTTGAACGCGCGTCCGGCGCGCTCCATGCGCACGCGGCCATCCTTCGTGAGCGGGCGCTGGGAGTCGTCCGGCCAGCGCGCAGGGTCGCGCTCGCCTGCATCGCCGTGACGGAGAATATACAGTTCCATCGCGGGCTGGCTTCGAAACGACGAAGGCCCGTGCCTTTCGTGGCACGGGCCTTCCCCGGTTTCGACCTTGAGAGATATCCGTGCGCTACGCCGCGAGGTCCGTCGAGATACCGCTCGCGTGCTGACGCCCGTGTTCGGGCTTTGCGGACGCGGGTAGTACCATCCACGCCACGACCAGGGCACCGAACGAGATCAAACTAGCGACCAGCATCTCCATGCGAACCTCCTTGGCTTGTGCCCAGTATAGCCGCGCGACCCTGGCCGCGCATTGGACGGCTGACTAAGCGTCGGGGGTCCCTCGTTCATCGAAGGTCGAGAGAGCGGCCGATTCCCGCAATCTGGAAATGGCTCAGAACTGGATGCCGGCCTCCAGCGCCCCTCGAAACTGCGACGACTGCATGCCGGCGGAGCCGAAGCCGATGCCTGGCGTCAGGTGACCGACGCTGACGCTCGACGCCTCGGCGCGAAAGAACGCCTTTCCGCGCCGATAGGTCGGCGTGAGGGTGTAGCTCCAGGCAGTGCTGCCCGGACCGTAGCCGATCAGGTCTGCATTCGGGCTCTTGTCCGCTGCGTCGCTGCTGTTCTTGACGTACTCGACGCGCGCACCCAGCGACCAGGCCCCGTTGAAGGCATACGCTCCCAGCAGCGCGCCGCCCGCGGCGCGCTCGTCTTTCGCGTAGCCCAGCGCGCCGCTGGACGGCGAGTCGACGAACAGCAGATACGGAGAGAGCGACCAGCGGCCCACCGCGGTGGTGAGCATCACGTTGTACTCGCGCTTATTGGCAACCGCGCTGGTGAGATTTCCCGGCGTCCCCGCATCGGGCAGGATGAAGGCAAAAGAGAGGTTCGTGGCAGCGCTGGTGTTGTAGCCGACCAATCCTTCGACCGCGCCGCGATCCCCCGAGTAGAAGCCATCGTTGTACTCGAGCGAGCTATTCCAGCGCCCCGCCGCCCACGTGGCGCGAATGCCGCGGCTGGCGACGGGCTCCATGTTCCACAGCAGACCCCGCTGAATGTTGACGTTCTGATAGGTGAAGGTCGACTCCGGGCCGATCAGGGCCAGTTGCTGACCCGCGCTCACGTTGAAGGCGGCACTGGGCGCATACTCCACGTACCACGACGGTGCGGCGCCGAAGAGGTTGGTGTTGGCGCCCTTCACGACGGTGGGGTTTCCCGCCATGCCCACCACGGGCAGATCGTATGCGCCGACGGTTGCGCCGAAGCGCAAGGCCCCTTGCGGCTTGGAGAGGGTGATCAACGCATTGGTCAGGTTCGTCCGCAGCGCCTCGTCGATGCCGGAGGCGCGATCGAGGCTGCCCACGGCATTGACGCCGCTGGTGGAGATCGTCCCCACGCTCAGCACGCCGTTGACGCCGATGGGTGTGGGCAGCGCCGGCGGATCGTCCGCGCTCGCCGCCACGCGCACGCATCCCAGCGCGGCCGCGACGCCCGCGAGGGCGAGCAGAGTCTTCTTGGCTTGGCTCAGTTGCAAGGCTCTATTCCTCTTTCAAACGTGCGGGCACGGTCACGACGTGGACGGGGCGAGCTCCTCGCGATGCTGCGTGACGTCCAGGCCCATCGCTTCCTCCTGCTCGCTGACGCGCAGCGGGACGAACATGTTGACCACCTTCAGAATCACGAACGTCATCACGCCGGAGTAGATGAACGAGGAGGCCACCGCGGCGAGCTGCACCAGCAGCTGGTGCGGGTTGCCGTAGAAGAGGCCATTGGCCGCTCCCGAGTTGATCGCCACGGTGGCGAAGAGGCCGGTGGCCAGGGCACCCCACACCCCGCCCATACCGTGCACGGCGAAGACGTC
>JAGWST010000349.1 GCA_028869325.1 bacterium
CGCCGTCTGACTGGAAAGCACGCTGCCCCGCGGAACACGCCGCCAATACGCAAACAGGCCAGTCCTCTGCCATGGGACTCGCCTTCTGGTGACCTGCGTCTATCCGGGGGGCATAGGGCCGAAGTATAGCACCTACCGCCGCACAACGTCAAGCAAGCCACACGAACCGGGGGGCCTGCGCTCTAAAACTCGTGGCGCAGGGGTTCTACGGGCGAAAGGGCTTCCCTCCTTGCGCCCTTCCGGCCAGGCGGGGACCTGCGGGCCGGCCAGGCGGCGAGGGTCAGCCTGCTTGGGGCGAGCCGGCGGCCGCGGGCTGGCGCTGAACGAGCACCAGCCCCGCCACGATGGACGCGAGCCCAGCGGCGTCGTGCAGGTAGACCGGCTCGTGCAGCAGCAGAGCGCCGATCGCCGTGCCGAAGACGGGCGCCAAGAAAAAGTACGCGCTCACGCGGCTCGCCTCGTCATGGGAGAGCAGCCAGAACCAGAGCAGCGTCGTTCCGATGCTCAAGAAGATGACGAGATAGATGAAAGAGGCCAGCAGCGGGCCGCTGTTGCCCACGTGCGGCACACCCTCCAGCGCAAAGGCCGCCGGCGCGAGGACGATGGCCGCGGAGGCGAAGCCGGAGCCGCTGACCACCACCAGAGACTCCGGCTCACGGAGCCGCTTGAAGAGCACGGTCGCCACCACGAACGCCGCCACGCCGGCAAAGGCCAGCAGCACGTCTTGCGGGCGCGCCGAGCCGCTGCCGGCGTGCGAGAGCATGATCATGACCACACCTCCGAAGCCGAGCGCCATGCCCAGGGACTTCTCGCGCGTGAGCCGCTCGCGGAGCAGCCACGGGGAGACGGCCGCGAGAATGAGCGGATTGGTGCATGCGATGATGGCGCCCATCGCAGACGAGAGGTGCCTGAAGGCCTCGTAGGAGAGGCCCAAATAACCGGCGTTGGCAAAGACGCCAATAGCCGCAAGCGCCGCCCAACGGCGCGCCGTCGCCGGCAGGCGCAACCGAAAGACCAGCGCGAGCACGGAGAAGAATAGGGCGGCGGACACGAAGCGCGCGACCAGGAACCACAGCGGCGGCGCTTCGAGCGCGGCGATCCTGCTGGGGACGAACGACGTAGACCAGAGAAAGACGAAGAGCAGGGCAGCGAGGACGCCGCGGCTCAACTCACGCCAAGGGCTCTCAAGAGCGTCTTGCCGAGAATCTTCTCCTTATCGGCGACGCTGAGAAAGGAGAGCGCGCCGGAGACGAAATCGACCGACTCCTTGTACGCGCATGCCGACCGCGACGGGGGATAGTTCGATCCCCAGATGAGCCGGTCCGGACCGAAGCGCTCGTAGAGGCTCTCGAAGTACGGCTGCACGCTCTGGAACGGGTAGCCGCCGTGCGCGACTTCCGGAAAGTACGACACCTTGAGATAGACGTTGGGCGCCCCCGACAGCGCGAGCACGTCGTTCCAGAGCCGGAATGGCTCGGGGTCGCTGTGGCGGAGCGTCATGTGATCCACCAGAAACGTCGTCTCGCCGTGGCGCATCGCTGCGCTTCGCACCGCTGCCGCCTGGTCGGGCGCGTAGATCTGCACCGGCATCCCCAATCGCCCCGCCTCCGCGAGAAACGTCTCCAGGACACCGTCGGTCAGCCAGCGTTCCCAGCGCTTGATCAGCGTCACGCGCGCGCCAAGGACCGCAGGCTGCTCGATATACTCTGCCAGCCGCCGGCGGATGTGGTTTCCCGATGGGTCGAAACGCCCGATCACCCCGACGATGCGGTCGGGATGGCGCTGGGCGGCCTCGATGGAGTAACGATTGTCGAATCCCATGATGCTGGGCGTGACTTGCAGCACCTTCGAGACCCCGGCCTCGGCGGCGTCGCGCAGGAGCTCTTCAGCCGAGAGCGGCGCGCCGATGTCGGCACCATCCTTACTCCACGGCCGGTCGGGGCGATCGGCCTCCCAGTAGTGGACGTGGGAGTCGATGATCTCGTATGGCATCATGGTTGCGCCTCAACTGGCAGACGAGGCCCGCATCTCGGTTTTGGCGAGATCCGCGATGCGGATCGCCAGGGACTTGGCGATGAGCTCTCGCGCCAAGCGCTCCGAGAGGTCCGCATCTTGGCTTGCGATCGCGTCGACGAGGCTGCGGTGCTCGTGCCTGAGCCGATCGCGCCACTCCGGATGGCTGACCGCGAGCGCGCGGTAGCGAAAGAGATCGGTGACGCGGCCGAGCATCTCGTGCAAGTACTCGTTGCCGCTCGCTTGCGCGATGGCGTGAAAGAAGCCGCGCACTTGATTGTCGGCCTCCTCGTCGGCCTTGGCCTCGCAGGCCCGGTCGAGCGCGTCGAGCGTGTCCTCGAACCTGGCCAGATCGACGCGCGTGCGATGCTGGGCGGCCAGCCTGGCCGCCATCCCGACCAGCGCCTCGCGCACCTGATAGATGTCCGTCAGCTCCTTAGGCCCAAGCGCCATGGCGATGTAGCGCCCGGGCGCGGCCTGCTGGATGAGCCCCTCGCTATGCAGGCGGAGCAGCGCCTCCCTGACGGGCGTGCGGCTCATCCCATACTCGCGCGCGATGTCGGCTTCACGGATGGCGAGCGTGGGAGGAAGTTGGCCTGCGGAGATCGCGCCGCGGAGGCGTTCGTATGCTTGGTCGGCGAGATTTCCCGCTATCTGTCTCATCTATGTATATTGCGAATATCTAAAATACAGCGTATACTCCATGCAGCAACAATAACAGAACCGGCCGCCGCCCGCAAGGGGGTCGGAGAGGGGTTGTGCACGTGGACAACGTCAAACTGGACATTCGCCCCATCTCACCTGTTGCCGGCGCCGCAGTCCGCGGCGTGGATCTGCGCGAGCCCGTGCCGGAGAGCGTGCAGCAGTCGCTGCGTGAGGCCTGGCACCGGCACGCGCTGCTGCTCTTCCCGGAGCAACGCCTGAGCGAGGAGGACCAGCTGCGCGTCGGCCGCATCTTCGGCGAGATCTCCAACGAGGGAGAGTACGGGGATCAGAATTACGTCTCGAACGTCATCCCCGACGGGCTCACGCCTCACGGAGAGCTGGCCTTTCACGTCGACCACTCGTGGTCGGACAACCCGTTGCGCGGCATCATGCTCTACGCGATCGAGGTGCCGCCCGAGGGCGCCGGCGGAGAGACCCTCTTCGCCAACGTCAAGCTCGCCTACGAGCTGCTCCCACCGCAGGTGAAGGATCGCATCGCCGCGCTGCGGATCGTCCACACCTATCCCGATCAGAGCAAGCACGTTCCGATTCCTGGCCCGGACCCGCGCCCGGGCATGCCGACGGCCACGCACCCGCTGGTCTTTCCGCATCCCGTCACCGGAGAGCGGCTGCTCTTCTGCAGCCCGCGCCATTTCGACCGCATCGTCGGCCTGGGCCGCGAAGAGAGCCTGGCGCTGGCGCAGGAGCTCGCGCGCTACATCGATCGCCCCGAGGTCGTCTACAAGCACGTTTGGCACCCGGGCGACCTGGTCGTGTGGGACAACTTGCAGCTGCAGCACGCCCGCACGAACTTCGATCGCGCATACCGCCGTCATCTGCGCCGCACGCA
>JAGWST010000350.1 GCA_028869325.1 bacterium
CCCCGCAGCGGCCCGTACTTCTCGACGGCCTGGCGTGCATACTCCGAGCATGACGGGGAGAAACGGCAGCTCGCGGGCAGGCCGGGCGAGATGACCCGCTGGTAGACACGGATCGCGCCCACGAGGGCCGCCCTCATACGACGCCCAGCCGGCGCAGACCGGCACCCAGCTCCGCGCGCAGACGCTCGAAGGAGAGCTCGCCGGCGCCCGGCCGCGCGACGATCACCACGCGCTGGCCGCCTGCCGGATCGAGCGCCAGGGCATCGAGAGCCGTCCGGCAGCGCCGGCGCAGGCGGTTACGGACGACCGCCTTGCCGACGCCCTTGCCGATGCTGAAGCCGACCTCGGGACGCGACTCGCCCCCGCGCTGCGGCGCGAGGGCGTAGACGGCCAGATGTTCGGAGCCCGCCTTCCCGCCGCGCCGGTAGACGCGGTGGAAGTCTGCCCTGCGGCACAGGCTACCGTAGGGCCGCATCACACCGCGAGGCGCTTGCGCCCCTTGCGGCGGCGCGCGGCGAGCACGCGGCGGCCGTTCTTCGTCGCCATCCGCGACAGGAACCCATGGACCCGCTTGCGGCGGCGGTTATGCGGCTGGTACGTCCGCTTCATGATGCCTTCGAACTCCTGCGCCGCCGGCCGCCGGGGGGCGCGCTACGGCGACGAAATGTGATCCCGCTCCGATACGCGGGGTTGGGCTGCAAACAGCACCCTAGTATAGCGGGAGGCCCGTTCGGGCGTCAAGGAATCGGCGCAAAAAGCCGGGTTGTTGGGAACCGTTCGCATTTTCTCCACACCTGTGGACAACGCTGTGGAAAACCGCCTCTGCGTGGTGCCTCTTTGCCCTGCTCCATCGGCTTTTGACGCCTCCCTCACGCTGGCGGCCAAGGCGGCTCGAGCCCTTTCAGGACGGACTTTCGGCCCCCGCGACGAAGCGCGGAAAAGCTGTGGATAAGTGGATAACTTTGGTCCGCAATCGCAGCAGGAATAAGGGTTTGCGGCGATAACCCTAGGCCTACGCCGCCGCCCCGAGAGCGCGGTTTCCGAGAGCTCGGAGGACCTCGATTGCTCAACAGTCGGGGCGGTCGCGACTTCTCGGCGGGCCGGGTCGGATCGCCGCCCGCGCCCGCAATCAGGTCTAGTCGAGCGAAGGTGGATAACCGTGATGGAAATCGCCCCAACACCCGCAGGCGAATCGGTTTGGGAGGCGTGCCTCGACATTCTCGAGCGCAAGTTCTCGACCCCCGTCTTCGAGACGTGGCTGAAGCCGATGCGAGTCGAGGCGCTGAGTACTGAAGAGTTCTGCCTCAAGGTTCCCAACCAGTTCGCGAAAGATTGGGTCGAGGGGCGGCTCAAGTCGGCGATCCAGGGTGTCATCGCCGAGCTCCTCGGCCACCCGATCGGGGTCCGCTTCCTGGTCGACCCCGCACTGCGGGCGCCGGCGATCACCAAGCATCTCCACGGCGAGCCGATCGCGGGCGGTGCCACGCCCACGGGCACGCCGGCCTCCGGCAACGGGCAGGCCGGCCACGGCGGGGAGGGCAACCCCGCGGCGGCCCGTTCCGCCCCCGGGCGTTCCTTCGGCGACGACCTGCGTTTGGGGCCGCTCAACCAACGCTACACCTTCGAAGAGTTCGTGGTGGGGGTCAACAATCGTTTCGCGCACGCCGCGGCCTTGGCCGTTGCCGAGGCGCCGGCGCGCGCTTACAATCCACTCTTCCTCTACGGCGGCGTGGGGTTGGGCAAGACACACCTCATGCACGCGATCGGCCACCGCGTGCTGCTGCGCGATCCGCAGGCCAACGTCGTCTACGTCAGCTCCGAGAAGTTCACCAACGAGTTCATCATCGCGATCAAAAACAACCAGACCGTTGAGTTTCGCAATCGCTACCGCTATGCCGACGTGCTGTTGATCGACGATATCCAGTTCCTGGAGGGCAAGGAGCAGACGCAAGAGGAGTTCTTCCACACGTTTAACTCGCTGCATGAGGCGCAGAAGCAGCTGGTGATCTCCTCCGACCGGCCGCCCAAGGAGATCCAGACCCTGGAGAACCGTCTGCGCTCGCGCTTTGAGTGGGGATTGCTCACGGATATCCAGGCACCGGATATCGAGACGCGCGAGGCCATCCTGCGCAAGAAAGCGGAGAGCGAGCGCGTCCCCGTGCCCGACGCCGTCACATCGTTCATCGCCAAGATCATTCCGTCCAATATTCGCGAGCTGGAGGGGGCGCTGATCCGCGTGGTCGCCTTCGCCTCGCTCACCAAGTCACCGATCTCCGTGGACCTGGCGGCCGAGGTGCTCAAGAACGTCGTCGCCGAGATGCCGATGCGGCGCGTAACGATCGCCTCCATCAAGGAGCGCGTCTCCAAAGCGCACGGCTTGACCGTCAAGGAGCTGGAGAATCAGCGCCGCGACCAGCGCCTGGCCCAGCCGCGCCAGCTTGCCATGTACATCGCTTGCGAGCTGACGGACGCCTCGCTGCCGCAGATCGCGCGGGAGTTCAGCAAGAAGGACCATACGACTGTTATGTATGCCCGCGACAAGATCAAGGACATGATGGAGCGAGACGAATCCTTCCGCACCAAGGTCCGCTCCCTCATCGCCACGATCCAGCAAGAGTGAGGTTCCCCGCTCTCCCCACTTTCAGCCCACAGGGGCTGTGCGCTGGCGTGGATAACTAGCGGGCGACGCCTCCGGAGTGGAGATGTGGATGCCGGTACCCAGGTTCATCCACAGCTTAACCGGGCGCCGATCGGCCCAGCGACGGAGTTCTCCCCGGTTATTCGCACGACTCACGCGCTTACTGCTCATACTACGGTAACCATTTAAGAAAACACCGACGAGCGAAGAAGTGGAGACGGTACCGAACCGCCATGAAGTTTACGTGTAGCACCAAGGACATCGCCCAGGCCGTCGGGGCGGCGAGCAAAGTCATCAACGCCCACTCCACGGTGCCGATTCTCTCGAACGTCCTGCTGGCCGCCGATGCCGGGCGCGTGACCGTGCGTGCGACCGACCTCGAGCTGACGCTGGAGCACAGCTTTGGAGCCGAAGTGCAGGAGAGCGGGAGCGTCACCGTTCCGGCCAAGCTCTTTGCGGGTTATTTGGGCAATCTGCCGGCAGGCGTGTTGGAGTTGAGCGGCACCGCCGCGCGGGCGACGGTCAAGTGCGAGAAGTCGAACTACGACTTCCTGGCGCTGCCCGCCGAGGAGTACCCCCCGCTTCCCGGCGGCGGCAAGGCCGCTGCCTGGAGCATCTCCGCAAAGAAGTTCCGCGAGGGCGTGCAGTCCGTCATCTTCGCGGCCTCGAGCGAAGAGGCGCGCGGCGCCGTGCTGATGGGGACGCTGATCGAGATCCAGCAGCAGAGCCTGACCATGGTTGCGACGGACGGCTATCGCTTGGCTAAGTGGAGCACCACGCTCGAGCAGCCGTACGAGGGTGCCGCGAAGTATATCGTTCCCTCGCGCGCGTTGAATGAGGTCGCGCGCAACCTCGGCGGCGCCGAGACCGTCGATGTGAGCGTCCTGGGCAGCAACGCCAACCAGCTCGCCTTCGGTGCCGGCAGCACCACGATCGTCGTGCGTCTCGTCGACGGCCAGTATCCAAACTACCAGCAGGTCATCCCGCCGCACTTCGACCGTCAGGTCTCGGTGAGCGCCGCGGCGCTGTTGGGCTCGCTGCGCCGCGCGGAGCTGGTGGCCGGTGACCGCGCCTCGATGGTGAAGCTCAATGTGACGGGGCAGCAGCTGATCATCACCGCCAACTCCGATGTCGCCGGTAACGCTTACGAGGAGCTGGAGGTCGAGCAGAGCGGCGAGGATATCACCATCGCGTTCAACGCCCGCTATCTGGTGGAGATCCTGAACCACGTCGATTCGCCGCAGGCGATCATGGAGTTCTTGGGTCCGCTCTCGCCGGCCGCCATCCGCCCGCTGGAGCCCTCACCGGAGGGCCATCAGCTCTACGTTCTCATGCCGTTGCGCCAGTAACCGGCGCGCCGCGCGTTGATCGTTCGGAGCGTCACGCTCGGAAGCTTTCGTAATTACGCCGCGCTCGAGTTCGCGCCCAGCGCGGGCTTGAACATCATCGTCGGCCGCAATGCGCAGGGCAAGTCCAATCTGCTCGAGGCGATCGCGATGCTCGGGACGGGCAAGTCGTTCCGCACGGGGCGCGAGGCAGAGCTCGTGCAGCGGGGGCAGAGCGTGGCCTTTGTCAACGGCATGGCGGAGCTGGCGCGCAGCCGCATCACGCTGGCCTGCCGCGTCATATTGCAGGGCAACGCCGCGCGCAAGAGCTACACCGTAGACGGCGCGCCGGTCCGCTACGCCAAGTTCCTGGGCAGCATCAAAGTCGTCACCTTCGTGCCGGCCGATCTGCTGCTGGTCAGTGGACCGCCCAGCCTGCGGCGCGCGATGCTCAACATCACGCTCTCACAAGAGCGCGCGACCTATTACGCCGACCTCGCGCGCTATACCAAACAACTGGCGCAGAAGAGCGCGCACCTGCGCGCCGGCGAACAGCCCGATCGCGAGCTGCTGGCCGCCTATAACGTGGTGCTGGCCGATCTGGGCGCGCGCCTGATGCTGGCGCGCGCGCGCTACGTCCTGCAATTGGCTCAGGCCGCCGCGGCCGCCCATCGGCACTGGCTCCCTACGAGCCCGCCCCTCACGGTGGGCTACCGCCCCAATCCGGCCATCGAGGTCCCCGACGAGGCGACGCTGCGCGGCGATCTCCATGCGGCTCTCGAAGCGGCACTCCCGCGCGAGCTGCTGCGGCGGCAGTGCTTGGTGGGGCCGCATCGCGACGACGTCGAGCTTGCCTTGGGCGCGCAACCGCTGGCGCAGTTCGGAAGTCAAGGACAGCAGCGAACGGCGGTGCTCGCGCTCAAGGCCGCGGAGTACGCGGTCGTTCGAGAGCGCACGGGCGAAGCGCCGGTGCTGCTCCTGGACGACGTCCTCTCGGAGCTCGATGCGGAGCGCCAGGAGGCCTTCCTAGGCAGCGTTGAAGGGTACGAGCAGGCTTTTGTGACGGCCACTGCGGTCCCCGGCTTGAAGGTCGGCTCAGCGCAGTACGTGGTCGAAGCCGCGAGGCTCTCTCGCATACGATGACAGCAGCGATGCACCAGTTGACGGCCGATCCCCCGGGGTTCGCCTAGTGGAGCCTTTGTCCATGGCCCTCCGGCGCTGGCAGCCGCCGGGGCCGGCCTCGCCCGATCATGCCATCGCCTCGAATTGGGAGCGCATCGTCGGACACGGCGTGGCGGCCAATGCGCGGCCGCGCGAGGTTCGCGAAGGGGCGCTGACGGTGCTGGTTCCCTCAGCGGCATGGCGAGCGGAGCTGGCCTTCCACGCGCCGGCGATCGTGGCGGCGCTGCAGCGCCTGCCGGAGGTCGGCGCGGCCGTCCAGCGCCTACGCCTGCGGCTGGGCCGGAGTGCCCCACCCGCGCGGCGCGTGCTCGCGGCCGCCGATCAGCCCGCCGCCCGTGGCGGCCGCCGCGAGCGCGTGCCGGAGGCTCCGGCCGCCGATCTGCCCTCGGCGCTCTCACGGCTGCGCGAGCGCGTTGCCCGGCTCGCCGCGCAGGAGCGGCGCAACGGGCGGGAACCGTGCGGGCAGTGCGGATCGTTCGTGCCGCGGGGCGGGCGCTGCACGCTCTGCACGCGGCAGCAGGCCGCTGCGGTCGAGTGCGCCACGCAGCGGGCGCTCTTCGAATCGCCGTGGATCGGCTACGAGGGCACGGCCGCGCTGATTCCTGGCTTGGAGTTTGCCGTCTATGCGCGGCTGCGCGCGCGGACCTTGGAACGCTGGTGGCAGATGCTGCTGCGGATGCAGCGTCATCGTGTCGTCAGCCGCGACGGGCGCGAGCGCAAGGTCGCGCAGTCGTATGTCGCGCTCAAGAGCGGAAGCGCGCCCGAGCGATTGACGCCGCTCGTCGTTCGCGAGATGCTGGGCGCCGAGATCTACGATCTACTTTGGGGAGTTCATGACGCAAAATAACGGCCGCACACCGGCCAATAACGGATATACGAGTGAGTCGATCGAGGTCCTCAAGGGCCTCGAGGCGGTGCGCAAGCGGCCGGGCATGTATATCGGCAACACCTCGACGCGCGGCCTCCACCAGCTCGTCTGGGAAGTGGTTGACAACGCCGTCGACGAGGCATTGGCGGGATTCGCCGATCAGATCACCGTCAAGCTCCTCAAGGACAACTCCGTCTTCGTGGAAGACAACGGCCGCGGCATCCCCGTCGATATGCACGCCGAAGAGAGGATGCCCGCCGTCGAGGTGGCGATGACCATCCTGCACGCCGGCGGCAAGTTCGGCAAGGGCGGCTACAAGGTCTCCGGCGGTCTGCACGGCGTGGGGGTCTCCGTGGTCAACGCGCTCTCCGAGTGGATGACCACGCGCGTCAAGCGCGACGGTAAAGAGTACGAGATCCGCTTCTCGCGCGGCCTCACCGCACGCAAGCTCAAGGTGATCGCCAACGACGTCGAGGGCACGGGGACCAGCCAGCACTTCAAACCCGACTCCGAGATGTTCGAGGAGACGGAGTACCACTGGGATCTGGTGGCGGGGCGCCTGCGCGAGCTGGCCTTCCTCAACCGCGGGCTGACGATCGTGCTGATCGACGAGCGCGGCGAGCAGTCGAAGACCGCAACCTTCAAATTCGACGGGGGCATCGTCTCGTTCGTCGAGCACCTCAACGCCAAGAAGGACCCGCTCCACGACATCGTCTACGTCTTCGGCGAGCGCGAGGATACGGTGGTGGAGTGTGCCTTGCAGTGGAACGACGGCTACACGGAGCAGATCTTCGCCTTCGCCAACAACATCAACACCATCGAAGGCGGCATGCACCTGACGGGCTTCAAGTTCGCCCTGACCAATGCCGTGAACGAGTACGGACGGCGCAAGAACGTCATCAAGGAGAACGAGCCGGCGCTGCGCGGCGAGGACGTGACGGAGGGGCTCACCGCCGTCATCAGCGTGAAGCTGAAGGACCCGCAGTTCGAGGGCCAGACCAAGACCAAGCTGGGCAATGCCTACGTGCGCGGCATCGTGCAGCAGCTGGTCAGCGAGAAGATGGACTTCTGGTTCGAGGAGAACCCGCGCTTCGGCAAGTTCGTCGTCGACAAGTGCATGCAGGCCAGCCGCGCCCGCGATGCGGCGAAGAAGGCGCGCGAGCTCGCGCGTCGCAAGAACGCGCTCGACGGGCTCGGTCTTCCGGGCAAGCTGGTGGACTGCTCGAACAAGGACCCCAAAGAGAGCGAGATCTTTCTCGTGGAGGGAGACTCGGCCGGCGGTAGCGCGAAGGGCGGCCGCGACCCCAAGAGCCAGGCCATCCTGCCGTTGCGCGGCAAGATCATCAACGTCGAGAAGGCGCGCATGGACAAGGTGCTGGCCAACGAAGAGATCCGCACCATCA
>JAGWST010000351.1 GCA_028869325.1 bacterium
AGCCGCTGCGCTAGCGTCATGCGACCACGGCAAGTGGACGAATCGGCGATCCCGTCGCCCCCACCAACTTGAGCGGCGCAACGACGAAGAGAAACTCGTAGACGCGCTCGCGCGCCAGCGCTTCGAGGTTCATTACCTCCATGATGTGGATCCCGTGCCCCACGATGAGCGTATTGTGCGCGGGCAAGCGGCTATGGCCGGCCCCCGGCGCCAGCCACTCGAATGCGATCGTATCGCCCCCGGCCGCACGGATCTTGCGCTCTGCCAGCCACGCCGCCGCCGAGGCGTCGGGGCCGGGTACGCCGCTCCGCCAGCCGACGAAGGCCTCGGCGTCCTCCCAGTGGCGCGAAGGCCAACCGCTGCGGATGAGCACGGCATCGCCCGCGCGGACCTCCACGCCCTGCGCCGCCGCGGTCTGCTCCAGCTCGCCGGCCGTGGTGGGGTGCGCAGCCTCCAGCGCCTCCACGCCCAGCGCGGCCGGCACGTCGAGCAGCACGCCGCGGCAGAGCATCGGCTCGATCGTCTCCGCGCCATAGGCGTTGAAGCGTCCGCCGTACGAGGCCGCCGTCGCATCGACGCCGCCGTAGAGCTTGCCCGCGAACGAGACGTGGCAGAGCGCGTCGATGTGGGTCCCCGTGTGGCAACCCAACGAGAGCATCTCGTTGGCGCCGCTGCCGCCGTCTTCGCGCACGCGATCGCCGTGGCGTCGCATGAGCGCAAGCCTGAAGGGCGGATGGTTTGGGCTCACGGGCGTCGCCGCCTCCAGAGGCTGCCCCAGATCGTAGATGCGCGCGCCGCGCATCAGCTCGATCAGCGCCGTCGTGTTCCGTGGTGTCGTCGCGCTCATCGTTCCGGCTCTCCTTCCTCGGACACGGCGAGAATCTGCCGCGCGCGCAGCGCGACGGGAATGTCCACCATCTCGCCGCCGGCGGAGCGCGTCGCCGCCCCGCCCGCGGCCTCGAACGCCGCCAGCACGCGCCGCGCCCAGGTCACCTGCGCCGCATCCGGCGTGAAGACGGCATGAATGGTGGCAAGCTGGCGCGGATGGATCGCAGACTTCCCGAAGAAGCCCAGGCTGCGCGCGAACTCCGCCTCGCGACGCAGTCCAGCATCGTCCTCGATGCGCGTGAACGCCGAGTCGCAAGGCGCCGCGATGCCGGCCGCCCGCGAGGCCAAGACCAGGTGCGAGCGCGCGTAGAGGGTGGGCAGCTCACCGGGCTCGCTGCGCAGGTCGGCGCGCAAGTCGACCGCCCCGAAGACCAGCTGCGCTACCTGCGGCGCCGCGGCGATCTCCGCGGCGGCAAGAACGCCGCGCGCCGTCTCGATCGTGCAGCAGAGCGACACGCCCGGCGCGCGTGCCGCCACCCAGGCCACCTCCTGCGCCGACTCGACCTTTGGGACGCGCACGCCCAGAGCGGCGGCGGCGACCGCCTCGAGATCGCGCGCGCAGCGTTCCGTGCGCGGCGCGTTGACGCGCACCCACGCGGGGCGGCGACGCAGCGCGTCCGCCACCATCTCTCGCGCACGCTCCTTCGCATGCTCGGGCACGGCGTCTTCCAAGTCGAGCATCACGGCGTCGGCGCCCGCGATGAAGACGCGCTCCAGCAACTTGGCATCGTGGCCCGGCGCGAAGAGGAAGCTTCGCAGCGGGGGGAGCGCTCTGGCGCTCACGTCGTGACGCCGGCCGCGCGCAGTCGCTCCAGCTCCTGCGGCGAGAGCCCCAGCTCGCCGCCCAGGATCGCCTCGTTGTCTTGCCCTAGACGCCTTCCGGCAAAGCGCACGCGCCCCGGCGTCTCCAACAGGCGCAGCATCACGTTCTGCATGCGCAGGGGCCCAAGGTCCTCGTCATCGAGCGTAATGATCGAGGAGAGAGCCCGGTACTGGGGGTCTTCCATCACCTGCGCGATATCGTAGATGGGGGCTACCGCGGCGCCCGCCTCGTCGAAGGCGCGAATAACCTCGTCGGTGCTGCGCTGCGCGATCCATTCGCCGACCATCGCATCCAACTCGTCGACGTGTCCGGCGCGGCCGCTGCCGCTGGCGAACCACGGCCGATCGATCACCTCGGGATGGCCGACCAGGCGCATCACGCGCTCGGCGATGGTATTGGCGCTGGTCGATATCGCCACCCAACGCCCGTCGAGGGTCTTGTACGTGTTACGCGGCGCGTTGTTCTTCGAGCGGTTGCCGCTACGCTTGGCGACGATGCCAAGCTGATCGAAGACGGTTGGCTGCGCCCCTAGGATGGTGAGCATCGGCTCGACGATCGCCAGATCGACCACCTGACCGCCGCCCGCGCGCGCATCGCGGTGATAGAGGGCGAACATCACCGCCATCGCGCCCGCCAAGCCCGCAATGCCGTCGGCCAGGCCGAAGGGCGGCAGCGTCGGCGGCCCGTCGGGCTCACCCGTGATCGCGGCGAAGCCGCTCATCGCCTCGGCCAGCGTGCCGAAACCAGGACGCTTCGCGTAGGGGCCAAACTGCCCGAAGCCCGTGGCGCGCAGCATCACCAGGCGCGGATTGCGCTCGCGCAGCCGTTCGTACCCCAGGTTCCAGCGCTCCATAACCCCAGGGCGGAAGTTCTCGACGAGCACGTCGGAGCGCTCGACGAGACGCAGCAGCAGGTCGGCGCCCTCGGCCTTCGAGAGATCGAGCGTGATGGCGCGCTTGTTGCGTCCCACCATCTTCCAGAGTAGTCCGTGTCCCTGCTTGCTCTCGCCGTGAGAGCGTATGGAGTCGCCGCGCGGGTGCTCGACCTTGATCACCTCGGCGCCGAAGTCGCCCAGCAGCATCGCGGCGAGCGGCCCGGCCAGGATCGAGGCGAGATCGAGGACGCGAATGCCCTCGAGCGGCTCATGCGCCATGCCGGCTCAACTGCCGCATCGCGTGCGCCGCACCCAGCGCCGCGCTCGGGCGCGCGAGAAACCGCCCGGAGGGCGGCGCCACGATCTGGCCGTCTTTGAAAACGGTACGGCCGCGCAGCAGCGTCCGCACCGGCCAGCCTTTGATGCGCACGCCCTGAAATGGCGTGTGGTCTTGCGCCGAGTGCAGCAGCTCCGGCGTCACCAGCGCCTCGCGCTCCAAGTCGACGATCGTGAGATCGGCATCCGCGCCCACGGCGATCGCGCCCTTGCGCGGATGGCAGGCAAAGGCACGCGCCGGCGCGCCGGCGGCCAGCTCGGCGACGCGCTCCAGCGAGAGACCGCGCTTGTGGTAGCCCTCCGAGATCAACACCGGATAGAGCAGCGCACTCCCGCCAAAGCCCGGAAGCGCCGGCCAGAGCTCATCGCCTTTCATCGACTCCATGCAGCAGGCATGGTCGCTTGCGACCCAGGAGATCGCGCCCGACTTCACGCCCTCCCAAAGCGCCTCGACGTCGCGCGCCTCGCGGATCGGCGGATTCACCTTGCCGCCCAAGCCCTTGCCCTCGAGCATCTGGTGCGTCAGAGAGAGATGGTGCAGCGTGGTCTCCAGCCGCACGTCGAGCGCGGGATAGAGCGCACGCAACTCTCCCGCCGCCACCATCGACTCC
>JAGWST010000352.1 GCA_028869325.1 bacterium
ACGCGGCATCAAAGCGACCGGGATGTTTCTAGAGACGGCGATCGACAACCACACCGCACAAGCGGTCTACGAGAAAGCCGGCTGGACGCGCGAGGGCCATTTTTACAAATACAATGCACCGCTCTAATTACAGGCCTTGCGAGGACTCGGGACCCATGGTATCGTACCGTGGTGCCGTGACGCGTGGGTAGGTGGCCGAGTGGTTAATGGCACCAGACTGTAAATCTGGCGCGCGAGAGCGCTACGCTGGTTCGAATCCAGCCCTGCCCACCATGTTCCGCACGGCGTGTCCCTGTGACCGGGGACACGCCGCTTGCGTCCCTCGTCGACGTTTACAAGGGCAGCACCGGGTAGAATAGGGGAGATGAAGATGCGACGCTTCGTGGTGGCTGGGCTCTTTCTCGCTGCGCTCGTGGGCTGTGGGCGCGGATCGAGCCAGCAGAGTCTGGCGGATACGGTGACCAAGGCGGTCTACAACAACGACATCAGCCAGGTCTCCGACGACTTCAACGCGCTGATCCGGCCGCAGCTCACGCGCGCCTCTGTCGGCTCGCTCTCCGATAAGATGCATGCGCAGGGCGAGTACAAGGGCCTCGAACAGGTCCAGAACGACGCATCGGAGCGTCTCTACGGTTATGCCGCCAAGTTCTCTAACGGTTCGATGCTGGTGTGCATGAAGCTGGATCAGGACGGGAAGATCGCGGCCTATCGCGTGGAGCCGCTGGGGGCGGGGCAGCCCGGGCCGCCGGCCAGCAACCCGTGCTCGATGCTCAAGTAGCGCCCGACGATCTGGAGCGCCGCGGAGAAGGGAGGGACGCGATCGGCCGCCAATGGGCGCCCGACGCGCGGGAGTAGCTCAGTTGGTAGAGCGCTAGCCTTCCAAGCTGGATGTCGCGAGTTCGAATCTCGTCTCCCGCTCCATGTCGAAGCCCCGTCCCGTAAGGGATCGGGGCTTCTTGCTCCATGTTCAGCGTGCTAAACGAGGTGATCTATGTCCTCCACGTCTTCAAGAAGAAAGCCAAGCGGGGTATCGCAACGCCGCAGCGCGACGTCGACCTCATCGGCAAGCGCCTCCAAGAAGCGCGTCGCTACGCGGAGCAAGGAGGACGAAAACCCTAAGGTAACGGCTTCGAGCGGTAACGTCTTCGCGGACCTTGGGTTGCCCGACGCCGACGAGATGTTCCGAAAGGCGGAGATCGTCACCAAGATCGACCGCCTCATCGACGGTCGTGGTCTCTCGCAGCGCCAGGTCGCAAAGATCACCGGATTGTCGCAGCCCGATGTCAGCCGCCTGTGGCGCGGGATGATCGACGGGTTCTCACTCGAGAGGCTCCTCGGCGTACTAGCCGCACTCGGCGTTGACATCGAGATTCGGATCGGGCGCACCCCTCGCCGTGGTCATGCACGTGGCCGCGTTACCGTCACGGCGGCATGACTTCACGGCTACCTCTCTAAACGAAACGGCACGCCCGCTGCGCTTGGCGAGATTGGAGCCCAATCAAGCCCGAGCCCGCAACGTTCGGATTCGTCGCCGACGGATACCCCGGAGCTGGCGCCTCAAAAGTAGACAGGTCAGTCTACTTGCAGTCGGCAACTACGAAGCATGATTCGCGCGCCTCGGGGCCGCCAGCTCAAGGAGCACATTGCGGCGGTGGCGGCTTCCCTCTTTTACGCGGAAGGCATCAACAGAGTCGGCGTCGACCGCGTCGCGGATAAGGCGGGCGTCACGAAGCGCACGCTGTACCACCACTTTCCGTCGAAAGATGAGCTCGTCGCCGAAGCGCTTCGCGCTGCGCCGAACGTGCTGTTTCCAATCGAGGGATCGCCGGTCGATCGCATTTGCGGGGCCTTTGAGGCTCTCGTAAGCTTCCTTACCGAAACGGCGTATCGAGGATGCCCGTACATTATCTTCAGCGCCGAACTGACCGACCGCAGCCATCCGGCGCGTCAGCTGATTGAGCGGCAACTCCTGAAACGCCGCAAATGGTTCGAGACTCGACTTCAAGAGGCCGAGGCGCGGGATCCGGCAGCTCTTGCGGAAGAGCTCGATGTCCTGTTCGATGGTGCGCTTGCAGCCGGAACGAAGCGCGGGACACTTGAGCCAGTGATCGCGGCGACCCGGACCGCGAAGCGCTTGCTCCAGATTGAATGTGGGTCATTGCGGTAGTGCGACGGGCGTAAGCCACGAGAGGCAGGCGCGCCCCGCGTTTCCAGAATCGCGCACGGTGTATTTCAATTATCCTTCGATGTACACAGGTCGGTATAGATGCCTGCGGGCAGTACGGTGCTGAAGGAGATCGAAGATGAAAGCAGACCGTGCGGCATTCGCAGTACTCGTCGGCGTAGCGATCCTGATCATTTCGACGGCGATGGGGGTTCGGCAGACATTTGGCCTCTTTGCTCAGCCCATGGCTGCGCATCACGTCATCAGCATCGGTGAACTCGCGTTCGCCATTGCGATCCAGAACCTTATGTGGGGAATCGCTCAACCTTTTGCGGGAGGACTGTCGGATCGATACGGAGCCGGCGCCGTTGTCGCGGCATCGGCGGCGCTCTACGCCTTAGGGCTCGCCGGAGCCGCGCTCGATCCGAATGCCGCGACGCTTCTCGCCGGCTTTGGAATCCTCGTCGGGCTCGGACAAGCCGGCATGACATTCGCGGTCGTTATTTCAGCCGTGAGCAAAGCCGCCGCGCCCTCGCGCCGGGCGCTTGGTGTAGCACTAGCGTCGGCAGGCGGGTCGCTCGGGCAAGTGGCCTTCGCCCCTATCGCGCAGGCTACGATCGACGTTCAGGGGTTTGAGCGCGCCCTCATCTTCTTGGCGCTCCTTGTTCTCGGCGTAGCCCCATTCGGCTTCGTGCTCTCGCGATCGCGCAACGTATCGTTGGATGAGCAACGAGCGCCGGCCGCTGCCTCGTGGCCGGCGATGATGGCTGCGCTTCGGGAGCCGGGCTACATGCTTCTTACTGCGGGGTTTTTTGCATGTGGGTTCAACCTCGCGTTCATCGGCACGCATCTCCCAGTCTATCTCAGCCTCTGCCACATCGGCGCAAACGTGAGCGCAGCAGCGCTCGCAACCATCGGGTTCTGCAACGTTGTCGGCAGCTATGGATTTGGAAGGCTCGCCGAGCGTTTGCCGCCGCAGTTCTTGCTCGTCACGCTCTACGCAACGCGTGCCACCGCGATTCTCGCGTTCGCCATTGTGCCGGCGACAGTCGTCTCAACTATCGTCTTCGCGGCAGTTATGGGACTAACATGGCTTGGAACCGTCCCCCTCACAAACGCCGTCATCATGCGCTTCTTCGGAGTGGGGAATCTGGGGGTACTCTTTGGGCTGTGCTTTCTTAGTCACCAGATTGGAGCCTTTCTCGGGGCGTGGGGCGGTGGTGTCTCGTACGATCTGACCGGTTCATATGCGCCGATGTGGGCAATCGAGGTCGTTGTGGGTTTTGCGGCAGCACTGGTGAACATGCCGATTCGCCTCCCAGCTGAGGCTCGGGCATGAAAGCCATCCTAGCCGTGATGCTCGTTGCGAGCGTTGCAATTGTCTCGATGTTTGCGGCGAGGACTCCGTATCCGGTCTTGTTTGCTCGGCACGTTCCCTCGCTCGAAGTGGTCAACGACCGTGGTGAGCACGTCCAGTTTCGAAGCGAAAGTGCACGCGCGTTTGTCATCTTCGGCTACACGCGATGCCATGACGCGTGTCCGCTTCAGCTCGGCGGCCTTGCTCGCGGTCTGATGGAACTGCCGCCGCGCATGCGTCCACGCGTCTTGTTCATCACAATCGATCCAGAATATGACAGCCCGCCAGTGTTGGCGGGCTATCTCGAAAACTGGGGCGGTCTCGTGGAGGGAATCACCGGCAGTCCTCAGACGATCCGACGCATTTACGAGGCATTTACCGGAGCACCGGGATTGCCGTCAGTCGCAGACGATCACGACTCGCAGATTTTCGCCGCGGACGCCTTAGGAGAAGTGACCGAGGCGCCGGACCCGGGATCCCGAGCCTTTGTAACCGCTGCGCGATCCCTGGCGAAAGAACGGTGAGGCGGGTAGCGCCCGCGAGACGTCAGCGCGCGATGCTTGCGTTGTCTTCGATACGCTGCTTGATCGACGCGTAGAGTTGATCGAGCTCATTGCGAAAGGCCGTCGCGATCTTTGCAACGGGGGTACCCGCCGCGGCGACGCAGATCTCCTCGGCC
>JAGWST010000353.1 GCA_028869325.1 bacterium
GGAGATCTTGCGCTCCGTCACCAGGACGAAGGCATCCTGGAGCGTGGCTTCCATGCGCTCCATGTCGGTGGCCATATACGGCGAGATGTAGCCCTTGTCGAACTGCATGCCGTCCTTGGTCTCGACGTCGGTCTTCATCGACTTCGACTCTTCGACCGTGATGACGCCGTCCTTACCCACCTTCTCCATCGCGACGGCGATCAGCTCGCCGATGTCGGGATCCTTGGCGGAGATGGAGGCGACTTCGGCGATCTTAGCGCGGTCGGTTGCGATCTCTTTCTTCTGCGCGTCGAGCGACTTCACGACCGCGTCGACGGCCTTCTCGATGCCGCGCTTCAGGTAGAGCGGGTTGGCGCCGGCCGTAACGTTGCGCAGGCCCTCGCGGATAATGGCCTGGGCGAGCACGGTGGCGGTAGTGGTGCCGTCGCCGGCGATGTCGTTGGTCTTGGAGGCGACCTCCTTCACCAACTGCGCGCCCATGTTCTCGAACGTGTTGGGGAGCTCGATCTCCTTGGCGATGGTCACGCCGTCGTTCGTGATGGTGGGCGAGCCGAACTTCTTGTCGAGAACGACGTAGCGGCCCTTGGGGCCGAGCGTCACGCGAACGGCATCAGCCAAGATGTTCGCGCCGCGCTCGAGCGCGCGCCGCGCGGTCTCGTCGAAAACTAGTTCTTTCGCAGCCATTGTTGTGGTCTTACAGCTCCTACAGCTTCGTGTGTGACGATGAGTGACGCGACGCAGCCTTAAGCGTGCGCGGGGACCTTCTCGTCTGAGAAGACGGCCAGCACGTCCTTCTCGGGGATGATGAGGTACTCTTTACCGTCGACCTTGACTTCGCTGCCGGCGTACTTGGAGTAGATGACGCGCTCGCCGACCTTGACGGTCATGGCAATCGTCTTGCCATCATCGGTGACGCGACCGGTACCAACGGCACGCACGATGCCCTCCTGGGGCTTCTCCTTGGCCGTGTCCGGCAGAAACACGCCGCCGGGGGTCTTATCCGCCTGCTCGACGTGCTCGACGATCACACGATCGCCCAACGGTTTCAGGTTCACGGGAATCCTCCTCAAAGCACAGGACTTGGCGATGGGGTTAGCACTCTTAGCAGTTGACTGCCAGGCGCTATGGATTCTAGCAGACACCTCCGGGGAGTGCAAGAGGGGAGCCGGCTTCGGCCCGGGCAAACTCTCCGCCCATGTCCAGCATCATCGCCCCCGCCAAACGCGTCAACCTCGTCCCCGCAGGCATCGCGGGGGGGATCATCGGCGGAGTCCTGATCCACGCGTTCCTGCTCTCGATCAGCGGCTTTCACGTGGCGATCCTCTACCAATGGATCGCCTCGAACCTGGTGGGGAAGGCCGCCTTCGGCTCGACGGCCTACGTGGGATTGGGCCTGCTTCTGCACTTTCTAGTCGCGGCCGCTTGGGGCGTGATCTATGCGCTGGTGGCGCAGTGCGGGCGCCCGGCCCTAGTCAACCGCCCGCTTCCCTCGGGGCTGCTCTTTGGGCTTGTGGTGTTGGTGGTGATGCAGGCCGTGCAGGTCGCCTTCCACACCTACGTGGCACCCAGCCAGAATTGGGCCCAATACGCGCTGCTGGTCGCGGCGCACCTGGTCTTCTTCGGCCTGCCCGTGGCGCTCTACGTGAGCGCCGCTGCCCGCAAAGCCGTCGCCTCCTAGGGGGCGAGGTGCCGCTCTGCGATCTGCGCGTCGACCTCGGCGCCCTGCAACGCAACGTCGAGCGCCTGAGCGCGCTGGTCTCACCGACGCCGCTCGCCGCGGTGGTGAAGGCCAACGCCTACGGCCACGGGCTGCTGCCGGCGGCGCGTGCCCTCTCCGGGCATGTGGCGCGACTCTGCGTCTACGAAGTGGATGAGGCGTTGGCGCTGCGCGAGGGCGGCATCACGGATCCGATTCTGATCTTCGGGCCGGTGCCGCTGCAAGCACTGGAAAGCGCGCATGCCGCCGGCGCGGCGATTACGCTGTGGGACCCGGGCTTCGCACGGCAGGCGGCCGATACGGCGCGGCGGCGAGGCACGCCGTTTGCCGTGCACGCCAAAATCGACACGGGCGTGGGACGCCTGGGATTGCACCCCGAGCAGGCACCAGGGGCGCTGGCGGCGCTAGCCGCGATGCCGGAGCTGCACCTGGAGGGCTGCTACACGCACCTGGCCTCAGCCGAGGACTTGGACGAAGGCTTCACCTCGCAGCAGCACCGCCGCTTCATCGCGGCGACGGAGCATGCGCTGCCGGCCGGCAGCATCCGCCACATGGCCGCCAGCGCGGCCGCCATGATGTGGCCGGAGACACGCCTGGAGATGGTGCGCATGGGCATAGCGGTCTACGGCGTCTGGCCCTCGCGAGAGTCGCGCCTCTTCTTGCAGAGCCGGGCGATCCGCGGGTTGCACGACGGCGATCCGACGGCCGGCCTGCTGGAGCCGGCGATCACCTGGACCACGAGCATCGCCGCGCTGCGCGAGCTTGCACCCGGGGAGCCGGTAGGTTACGGCTCGACCTGGCATGCGCCGCGGCGCGCTCTGATCGCCACGCTCCCCGTGGGCTACGCCGAGGGCCTGGACCGCGGGCTCTCCAACCGCGGTGCGGTGCTGATCGACGGGCGGCGTTGCCCGATCGTGGGGCGGATCTGCATGGACATGTGCATGGTCGATGCGACGGAGGTGCCGCGAGCGCACGTGGGGCAGCGTGTGACGCTGCTGGGGCGCGACGGCTTAGCGGAGATCACCGCCGACGATCTGGCCGAGTGGAGCGGCACCATCGCCTACGAGGTGCTGGCCCGTCTGCCCCACCATCTCCCGCGCAGCTACGCCTAGGCGAGTGCGCTGATCGCCTCGCCGAGATCGAGCGTGCCCTCGTAGATCGCGCGCCCGACGATCGCCCCCTCCAGGTTCGGCAGACCAAGGCTGCGCAACGCCCGCAGATCATCGACGGTGCGCGCGCCGCCGCTGGCCTGCACCGCCGCCACGCCGTGCGCGCAGACGCGGCGCAGCGACTCCAGATCGTAGCCGCGCCCCGTGCCGTCGCGCTCGATCTGCGTGGCGATCACGCGCTCGATTCCCCAGCCCGCCACACGATCCAGCAATGCGTCGACGCGCATGCCGGTGCCGCGCTCCCATCCGCGCACGGCCACCTCGTCGCCGCGCGCATCGATGCCGGCCGCGATGCGCCCCGGGAAGGCGTCGGCGACGCGCATCGCCAGGTCCGGCTGCTCCACCAAGATCGTGCCGAGGATGACGGTGGCCGCGCCGGCCTCGATGCGCGCGCGCGCGTCGTCCAGCGTGCGCACGCCGCCGCCCGTCTGCACGGGGACGCCGGCTTCGCGCACGATCGCGCGGATCACCGCGAGGTTGGTGCCGTCGCCGAAGGCACCGTCCAGATCGACCACGTGGATGCACGCCGCGCCGGCCCGTGCAAAGCCGCGCGCCCGCTCGACGGGATCGTCGCCGTAGACGGTGGTGCGCGCCTTCTCACCCCGCAATAGGCGCACGCACTTGCCGGCGCGCAGATCGATGGCGGGGATGACGATCATCGGTGCACCGCCGCGAAAGCCGGGATGATCAAGTATTGGACGAAGCGCACGGCCATGCAGGGATAGACCGAGCCGCTGGCCGCGCGTGCGAAGACGAAGCCCACGCCGAAGAACGCCTCCCAGAGCACCTCGTCGCTCGTATAGCCGCCGAAGACCTCGATCAGCGCGGGGATCAACAGCGAGAGCATGGCGCCGGCGCCGAACCACGGCAGCGCACCCTGCAGCACGCCGCGCAACAGCAGCTCCACCACGATCGCCGCCAGCAGCGCCGCGAGCGCCAGCTGCAACGGCTGCGAGCTCAACGGCAAGGGGTGCCAACCTATCAGCAGGCGTGCCGACATCGCCAGCACCTCGAAGAGCAACGCCACGCC
>JAGWST010000354.1 GCA_028869325.1 bacterium
CGGCCATGCGCCGCGCGGCCCCGACGTCCTCACTCCAGCCGGAGAACCAGGTGATGTCGGGCGTGACGCCCGCCTCGCCGAGCTGATCGACAGCCACCCGCCGGCCGTCGCGCACATACGAGGTGACGATGCCTACCCGCTCCAGGCCGCTGAGAACGTCCAGTTTCGTCACGACCAGGCGCCCCACGCCGTTGAGACGGCATGCATAACGTGCGGCAACGGCATCGAACCATCCGCAGCGTCGCGGGCGGCCGGTGTTGGTGCCATACTCGTTTCCTCGCGCGCGGATCTGCTGGCCGATCTCATCGTGAAGCTCCGAGGGGAAGGGTCCCGCGCCCACCCGCGTGCAGTACGCCTTGGTGACCCCGATGACTTCGCGCACCTGCGTCGGGCCGATCCCCAGACCGATGCATGCTCCCCCCGCGATCGTGTGCGACGACGTCACGTAGGGATAGGTCCCGAAGCCAACGTCGAGCATCGTACCCTGCGCGCCCTCGCAGAGGATCTGACCGCCGCGCTCCAGGATCTCGTGCGCCAGCTCGACGCCGTCGACCAGGTGCGGCAGGATGCGCGGCGCACGCTCCAGCAGAGCAGCGATCACCTCGTCCGCATCGATCGGGGCACCCCCCTCGGCCAAGCGCCGCTGCTGCAGCGCGAGCGCGGCGCGCACGCGCTCGGCCAGGCGCTCCGGACGGCGCAGGTCACCGGCCAGCACTCCGGAGCGCGCCGCCTTGTCGACGTACGTCGGCCCGATGCCGCGGCCCGTCGTCCCGATCGCCCCTTTTCCCCGCGCCTGCTCGCCGAGGCGGTCGAGAGCCACGTGATACGGCAGCGTCAGATGGGCGCGCTCGTCGAGCTTGATGCGCGCGACGTCGACGCCGATAGCGCTCAACTCGTCCAGCTCTTGGACGAAGCCGGCCAGATCGACGACCACGCCCGCGCCGATCAACAGCGGCTTGGGGGCATGGAAGACGCCGCTTGGAACGGAGCGCAGCACGACCCTGCGACCCTCCACCACCAGCGTATGTCCGGCGTTGTTGCCGCCACCGAAGCGCGCGATGGCGTCGGCCTCCTTGGCCAAGACGTCGACGATGCGGCCCTTGCCCTCGTCGCCCCACTGGATCCCGACCACGACCGTTACCGGCATCTCAACGTCCCGTCCGCAGCTGCTTCACGCGGCTGCCCTTCGCGGTGCGGCCCCCGACTCCTCACTCGCCGCGAAACTCCAGGTCGCTGGTATCGCCTTGCGGCAGCGGCGTCCGTCCGCCAAACGAGGTCATCACGAACTCGCTGAAGAGCGCGTTCGGCCACCCGAAGTCCTGGCGCGTGAACTTCGCGGGATTGCTCGGGTCGAACGACTCGTGCAGCAGATGGTCGCCGGGATCGCTGTCCAGCAGCTCTTTGAGCACGGCGCGCCGCTCGGCGGTGGTCGTCGCCGTCATGCCCTGCATCAACAGCGAGAGCGGCCAGACGTAGCCGTCGGGGGTATGGGCGCTGCCGATACCGCGCGCGTACTTGCCCTCGTAGTAGTACGGGTTGTTCTTCGAGAGCAGGAAGTGGCGCGTGTTCTGGTAGACCGGAGCGTCCGGCTTGCTGTAGCCGAGATAGGGCGCGGCCAGCAGCGAGGGGATGTTGGCGTCGTCCATCAGCACCGAGTGGCCTAGGCCGTCGACCTCGTAGGCGTAGACATAGCCGTAGTTGGGCGTGAAGACGATGCCGAACTGCTGAATCCCGTCTTGCACCTCGGAGCGCAGGCTCTTCGCCCGCTCGGAGCGCAGCACGTTGCGGTAGACGGCCCGAAAGATGTCCTCCAGATCCCCCAGCGCCACCACCGCCATCATCTCCGAGGGAATCAAGTAGTTGTACTGGCAGGCATCGTCGGAGGGACGAAAGCCGCTCCAGATCATGCCGGTGTAGGCGACGGGGTTGCCCTTTCCGCCATTGGGCATCTCGCGCTGCTGGTAGCTGGAGGAGCGGCCATGATCCTGCTCGCGCTCCATCGTCTCCAAGGCTTTGGTCAGCGCGCTCTCCATCGTGGCGTCGAAGATCGACTCATCGTTCGTGGCCTTCCAATAGGTCCAGGCCAGGATGATCGGATAGCAGAGCGAGTCGAGCTCGAACTTCTGCTCCCAGACCCTGTAGTCGAGCGTGAAGGCGTTGGCGTACGGGTCGATCGTCAGGTAATGCGCCTGGCGCGCGATGATGGCGCGCAGGAGCTTGGCGACCGCTGCGTCCTCTCTCGCGAAGAAGAGATAGGGGCGGACCTGCGCGCTGGAGTCGCGCAGCCACTCGGCTGGAATGTCGCCGGTCTTGACGTATGCAGTGCCGTCGGCGGCATAGCGTGCCTGCTTGGTCGTATTGAGCAGCGTGGCGCGAAACATCGCCTGCAGGTGCGCGTCGGGGTTGCGGTAGGCCTCTGCGGCCGCCTGGATCGAGGGGAGGTCCAACGCCCGCGCGCGCCTGAACGGCAGCAACGCGCCCGCGGTAGATGCAGCAACCGCCGAGGCCAACAGGGTCCGGCGGTTCACCGGGAGACGGACGGGGCGAAGGGACGCACGGGCTCTGCTGTTTGCCGCCCGGCAGGCAACGGCCTTCTCGCAAGCGCTGCGGCTAGAGCACGAGGCGGCGGAGCTCTGGGAGCTGGCGATAGGCTTCACGGTAGTCGAGGCCATAGCCCA
>JAGWST010000355.1 GCA_028869325.1 bacterium
GATGCGCACGGTGGCGGCATCGCTCGACGAGCAGAACGCCTCCAACGCGCAGATGAGCGAGACGGTGCTGGCCATGCACAATCTCACGGGGGTGGTAACGGGCGCCGTGGAGCAACAGCGCAGCGCGCTGGAGAATGTGGTCCGTCTGGCCGCGGAGCTGGAGGCGGCAGCGCAGCAAGGCGTCGACGCCGCGGAAGATCTGGGCACGCAGGCGCAAAGGCTGCACGGCGAGCTGAACGCGCCGCAGGTGGCACCGCTGCCGCTGCTCGCGCCGGCGTGGAACTAGCGGCCTGTACCGGCCGCTAGATGGGCTCGACCAGAATCGTGCGATCCTCGTAGGTGGCGCCCGCAAAGTAGAGACCGGCGGCGGGTGCCGTATATCCGGCACGCCGGCGGTCGCGCGAGGCGAGGATCGCCGCCATCTCCGCGGGATCGCGGCGCCCCTGCGCCATCTCTACCAGCGTCCCGATCAAGATGCGCACCATGCGATGGAGAAATCCATCGCCCCGCACGGCGATCACGATCGTCTCCCCACGGCGCTCTGCGCGCAGCTCGCGGAGGGTACGAACGGTCGCTCCCTGCTCCGGCAGAACGCCGCAGAAGGCTCGAAAATCTCGCTCACCCAGCACCGAGCGCGCGACCCCGTTGAAGACCTCCACGTCGATGGGATGCCAAGCGTGGTGGACGCGCGAGCGCAGCAGCGCGGGACGCTCGGGGCGGTTGAGGATGACGTAGCGGTAGTGGCGCTCGCGCGCCGAGAAGCGCGCCGAGAAGGCCGGCGGCATCTCCTCCGCCTCGCGCGTGCAGAGGTCGTGCGGCAAGACGGCGTTGAGCGCGGGAACCAAGCGGCGCAAGGGAAAGCCGCCGGCGGTATGCAGCGAGACCACCTGCGCGGTGGCATGAACGCCTGCGTCGGTCCGCCCGGCTGCCGCTACCACGATCGGCTCCCGCATCAGCAGCGTGAGCGCGCGCTGCAACTCGCCCGCCACCGTGCGCAACTCGGGTTGATACTGGAGGCCATGAAACTCCGTGCCGTCGTACTCGACGACGAGACGGATGGTCCTCACGCGCCCTCCCGGCGCCGGCGGCAGACCTCCACGAAGCGCGAGATGGCGCGATCGCCGGGCAGAAAGTGGCGGTGCATGAATGCCGCCAACACGTTCTCGCGACGCGCCCCGCCGCGGCCGCCCCCCTCGTAGGCGTAGGCGGGCGACTCGTGCAGATGATTCGATGCGTAGTGAAACTCGTAGCCGCGCAGCGTATCGCGAGCGCGGTCGAGCGGCGTGTCGCCCAGCGCCCGTGCGCGCCGGTAGCCGATGCGCAGGCGCGGCTGAATCATCGACGTGTCGCCGCGTAGCGCGCCCACCATCGAGAAGCAGCCGCCAGCGGTCTTCAGCCGCTCGGCCAGGTACATCATCCCGCCGCACTCCGCGTAGGTCGGCATCCCATCGGCGATGGCGGCCGCGATCTCCGCGCGCAGCGCGGCGTTCGACTCCAGCTCCCGGCCATGGAGCTCCGGATAGCCGCCGCCGATCCACAGCCCGTGGACGCCGGGCGGCAACGTGCCCTCGCGCAGCGGGGAGAAGGTCACCGGCTCGGCGCCCGCGTGGCGCAGCGCCTGGTGCGTCTCCGCGTAGGTGAACCAGAAGGCCTCGTCGTGCGCCACCCCAACGCGCACCGGCTCGCCCTCGGCGCGCTCCTGCTCCTGCGCGCTATCGGACAGCGCGCGCCGGCCGCCACGCGGGAAGAGCTCGTCGAGCGAGAGTTGCGCGGCCAGGTGCGCGCCCAGGCGCTCCACCGCCGCCGCGCGCGCGGCAACCCCACGCGCATCGAGACCAAGATGGCGCTCGCCGGCGGCAAAGGCGGGATCGTTGGGAATGCCCGCCAAGACGCGCACGCCGGCTTGCGCGCAGGCGCGCCGGACCGCGCGCTCGTGCGTCTCGCCGCCAGTGCGGTTCAGGATCACGCCGGCAAAGCGCAGCCGCGGGTCGAACTGGAGGCAGCCCAGTGCGATCGCCGCGGCCGTCTGCGAACAGGTCCAGAGGTCGAGAACGAGCACCACGGGGAGATCGAGCAGCGCGGCGACGCGCGCGCTGGAGGTCTCGCTGTCGTCGTCGCCGTCGTGCAGGCCCATCATCCCCTCGAAGACCAAGGCGTCGGCGTTGCGTCGTGTCTGGCGCACGTTACGCTGCACGCCCTCGTCCCCGTCGAGCCAGAGATCGACGTTGTGCGCCGGCCGCCCGCAGACGCGAGCATAGAAGGCGGCGTCGATATAGTCGGGACCGATCTTGTACGCCTGCACGCTGCGGCCGGAGCGCGTCAGCGCCGCGCAGAGCGCCGTAGCGACCAACGTCTTGCCTTGGCCGGTTCCGGGCGCGGCGACGAGTACGGCGGCGTCCATGAGGGTGGCTTCTTCCGCCGGGGAGCCGGCACCTCGACGACCGAACATGCTCGTCATGGAGCAGCGCATCGTCGATCTTTTCTCCCTGCAGGGGCGTACCGCCGTGGTCACGGGCGCGACGCGTGGCCTGGGGCTCGCGATGGCCAAGACGCTGGGCGCCGCCGGAGCGCGCGTCATCGTCTGCGGGCGCACCGTCGAAGGGACGGAAGGGGCCGCTCGCGAGCTCGTCGCCCACGGGACAGTAGCGTTCGGCATGACGTGCGACGTCCGCGACGCCAACCAAGTCGCCGCCTTCTTCGCTCACGTCGAGCGGCGCCACGGAGGCGTGGACGTCCTGGTCAACAACGCCGGCATCAGCCCGCTCTACGGCGGCATCGAGCGCATCGGCAACGCGCAATGGGATGAGATCCTCGAGATCGACCTGCGGGGGGCCTTCTATTGCTCGCGCGCGGCCGCACCGCACATGAAGAGCCGCAAGCGCGGCTCCATCATCAACGTCTCCTCCGTGCTCGGCGAGGTCGGCGAGGCGAAGCTTGCCGCATATGCCGCCGCAAAGGGTGCGCTCAACCAGCTCACGCGCTCGCTGGCGCTGGAGCTGGCGCCGCACGGCGTGCGCGTGAACGCGGTGGCCCCGGGCTTCTTCGCCACCGATATGACCAAGGGCATGATGGAGCATCCGAAGCACGGGCCGGCGCTCACCGCGACGATCCCGATGGGCCGCGTCGGGACGCCCGAGGAGCTTGGGGGTCTGGTACTGCTGCTGGCCTCCGACGCCTCCGCGTACATCACGGGCTCCGTGATGACCATCGACGGCGGCTACACCGCGCAGTAAGCCCGCTCACATCGGCGGGGGGAACCTTTCCGCAGCTTCCGCCGTTCCTCATGTACTGGGAGGAGAGCAACCATGCTGCAGGCGACACGCACAGGCTTGTCGGTCGGAAAGGCGCTCGTTGCGCTGTTCATCATCGCTGCGCTGACGCTGGGCGTGCTGACGCCGAGCCTTGCCGAAACCGCGGGCCAGCGCTCGACGCGCAACATCATCCTCGGCGCGGCGGCGCTGACGGCGGGGATCATCATCTACAACAACATCCACCACAAGCAACTCGCCCACAATACGGTGGTCGGCTACACGCGTAACGGTGGGACGGTCTACGCCGACGGCCGCGTGGTCTACCCGAATGGGACCAGCTACTACCTGAGCAACGACGGCCGGAACACCTGCGGCTACGACGGCGACGAGGAGCCCTGCGGACAGTACGCCCGCGCCTATGCCTGGCACGACAACGGATTTCACCGCGGCTGGTACAAGCAGCACCGCCACCATGGCGAGAACGACGACGGCTGGCAGCAGCAGAATGGCCAGAACGGCCAAAACGGCCAGAACGAGGACGGCGACTACAACCACTCCCACGACCGCGAGAACCGCCAGTAGGCCTATCGCGGCGGGATGGCCCGCGCCGCGCCCTAGAGCGGGCGCTGCAGCGGGAAGAGAATGACGTCGCGGATCGACTGCTGATCGGTCAGGAGCATCACCAGGCGGTCGATCCCAATGCCGATGCCGGCCGTCGGCGGCATCCCCACCTCCAAAGCGGTGACGAAGTCCCAGTCCGGCGGCGGCGTCTCGGCGTCGCCGCTGGCGCGGTCGTGGGCCTGTTCTTCGAAGCGCCCGCGCTGATCGTCGGGGTCGTTGAGCTCCGAGAACGCGTTGCACGCCTCCATGTTGGCGATGAAGAGCTCGTAGCGCTCCGTCAGCTCTGGGTCGTCGGCGCGACGCTTTGCCAGCGGCGAGAGCAGCACGGGGATGTCCATCACGAAGGTCGGGTCCGCCAAGTGCGGCTCGACCACCGCCTCGAAGATCTTGTCGAGGGCGTGCGCGTGCGAGGGCGGCTTGGGGATACCCAGCGAGATCGCGATCCGTTCCGCCCCCGCCGGGCTGAGCAGATCGGCGCGCGCGTAGCCGCCGCGCTCGCGTAAGGCATCCAAGTAGCGCACCCGCTTGAAGGGGCGCGCGAAGTGCAGGGAGCGCCCGCCGTAATCGATGCGGTCCTTGCCGCCGGTGACCATGCCCACCAAGTGGACAAAGAGCTCCTCGGTGAACTGGGCCATCTCCTCGTAGCTCCAGTAGGCGGCGTAGAGCTCGAGCATCGAGAACTCGGGATTGTGCTTGGTGTCGATGCCCTCGTTGCGGAAGATGCGCCCGATCTCGTAGACGCGCTCGATGCCGCCCACGACCAGCCGCTTGAGATAGAGCTCGGTGGCGATGCGCAGATTCAGCTGGAGGTCGAGCGCGTTGTGGTGGGTCTGGAACGGACGCGCCGTGGCGCCGCCGGCGATGTTGATCAGCACCGGCGTCTCGACTTCAACAAAGCCGCGCGCATCGAGAAAGCGGCGCATCTCGGCGATGATGCGCGAGCGCAGCAGAAAGATCTCGCGCACCGCGGGGTTGACGGTGAGGTCGAGGTAGCGCTGGCGATAGCGGCGCTCCATGTCGACCAGCCCGTGCCACTTGTCGGGCAGCGGCAAGAGCGACTTGCAGAGCACCTCGTAGTGCTCGACCAGCAGCGAGAGCTCGCCCAGCTTCGTGCGCACGATCCGCCCCCGCGCGCCCAGCAGATCGCCGCGATCCACGTGCTTTTGGAACGCCTTGAGGCGCTCCTTACCGACGACGTCGGATTTGAAGAAGAGCTGGATCTTTCCGCTCTCGTCCCAGAGATCGGCGAAGGCGACGTTCCCCTGGCCGCGCAGGAGCATGAGCCGGCCCGCGACGGAGAAACGGTCATCCGCCTCGCCCCCGGCTGGCAGGTCCGCGAACCGGCGCTGCAGCTCCGCGGCGTGGGCCGTCACCTCGTAGCGGGTGACGGCATATGGGTCCGCGCCCGCAGAACGAAGCGCGGCCAGGTTTGCTCGCCTGGCCGCGATCAGTTCCGCTTCGCGGACCCCTAGCTCGGGCGTATCCATCCTTTCGCCGATCAACCCGCCTTCTTGGCGGCTCTCTTCTGCGACTTGATCTGCTCGATCTTATAGTTCACGCTTCCCTTGGGCGTGTTGACGACGACTTCGTCGCCCTTCTTCTTGCCCATGAGCGCGCGCCCGATCGGCGACTCGTTGGAGATGCGCTGGTTGCCCGGATCCGACTCGGCGCTGCCCACGATCGTGAACTCGAAGCCGCGGTTGTTGCTGATATCCTTGACCTTCACCGTGGCGCCGAGGTGGACTTCGCCGCTGGCATACTCGCTCTCGTCGATCAAGCGCGCGTTGCGGATCATCCCTTCGAGCTTGAGGATGCGCCCCTCGACGAACGCTTGCTCCTGCTTGGCGTCTTCGTACTCGGCGTTCTCCGTGATGTCGCCGAACTCTTTGGCCTGGCGGATCCGCTCGTTGACCTCCTGGCGGTGGACCGTCTTGAGGTGGTCGAGCTCTTCCTCCAACTTGCGGAGCCCTTCGGCCGTTAAGACGATCTCTTTATCGTTCACCCTCGACCTCCGGCCCCGGCGC
>JAGWST010000026.1 GCA_028869325.1 bacterium
CAGGCCGCGCACGTCGCCGAAGCGCTGCGAATGGCGTCCCAGGTAGTACGGCCGCAGCATCAGCGCTACCGTCGCGGGCGAGAGCACGCGCACGCCGCCGAGCTCTCCGCCGTTCAGCAGCATCTGCGCGTACGCGGCCACCGCGTCAACGGTGCCGAAGAGCCCGGCGTGACCCTCCGCGCCGATCGCGCCGTGGCCCTGGATGTTGAAGCGCCCGCGAATGTAGCGTCCTTGCAGCGCCGGCGCCTCGGGGCTGACGCGGTCGTCGAGCTCGGCGGGTGGATCGAACATCAGCGAGCCGCCCAGGCCCAACGGGCCGAAGATCTCCTTCGCGTCGAAGGCCTTGATCGGCATCCCCGAGACCAGCCGCACGATGCGCGCCAACTCGATGTAGCAGGTGTTGCAGTACTCGAAGCGCGTGCCCGGGGCGAAGTGCAGCGGCATCGCATCCACGATCGCCTCACCCTGCACCAGCGGCAGCACCGACTGCGCCTCGTTGAGCGCGCTGGGGAGCCCGGCGCTATGGGTCAGCAGCTCCTCGATCGTCACTTGACTCTTGCCGTGCTGGGCGAAGGCGGGATCGTAGAACGCGACGCGATCCCAGAGGCGCACCTTGCCCTCCTCGATGAGCTTCATGATCGCCGTAGCCGTGCCGATCGGCTTGGTCATGGAGGCGAGATCGTAGATCGTGTCGATGGCATTGGCCTGCGGCGCCGGGTAGAGCGCGCGCTCACCGAAGGCCCTGCGATAGACCACGCTGCCGTCGTGCACGACCTCCACCGCCGCGCCCGGCATATCGCCTTTGGCGATGAGGCCCTCGATGATCGGATCGAGCCTGGCAAGCACGCTGCTGGAGATCCCGGCCGACTCCGGCTTGGCGGCGGGAAGCACGGTGTCGGCGCGCGCCGGCGAGGCGGCGCCGCCGGCGATCAACGTCGCGACGGCCATGACAAAGAGGCTGCGGCGCAGCCTGCCGATCATTAGAATGCGCTGATCCCCGTGAGCGCCTGACCCAAGATCAGCGCGTGGATGTCGTGCGTGCCCTCGTAGGTGTAGACCGACTCGAGATTGGCCATGTGGCGCATCGGCACGTACTCCGCCAGGATGCCGTTCCCGCCCATCATGCGGCGCGCCATGCGCGCCACGTTGCACGCCGCGTCGACGTTATTGCGCTTCGCCAGACTCACCTGCGCAGGCTTCATCATTCCGGCGTCTTTCAGCCGGCCGAGCTGGTACGCGATCAGCTGGGCCTTGGTGATCTCCGTGAGCATCTCCGCCAGGCGCTCCTGCTGGATCTGCTTGCCTCCGATGGGGCCGCCGAACATGACGCGCGTCTTGCTGTAGTCGAGCGCCTGCTCGAAACAGGCCATGGCGGCGCCGATCGTTCCCCATGCGATGCCGTAGCGCGCCTGCGTCAGACACATCAACGGCGACTTCAACGCACCGCTCTCCGGCAGCATGGCATCCAGCGGCAGCTCCACATCCACGAACGCTAGCTCACTGGTGTCCGAGGCGCGCAGCGAGTGTTTGCCCTTCTGGTCGCGCGCGCTGAATCCCGGCGTGCCGCGCTCCACGAGGAATCCGCGGATCGACTCCTCGTCGCCGTCGTCGGTCTTCGCCCAGACGACCGCCACGTCCGCGCGCGAGCCATTGGTGATCCACATCTTGCTGCCGTTGAGGATCCAGCGATCGCCGCGCTTGCGCGCGCGCGTGAGCATGCCGCCGGGGTTGGAGCCGTAGTCTGGCTCCGTGAGTCCGAAGCAGCCGGTCTTCTGTGCCGTGGCCAGCGCCGGCAGCCAGGTACGCCTCTGCTCCTCGCTGCCGAAGGCGTAGATCGGATACATCACCAGCGAGCCTTGCACGCTGGCGAAGGAGCGCAATCCGGAGTCGCCGCGCTCCAGCTCCTGCATGATGAGGCCATAGGCGATGTTGTCCAGGCCAGCGCAGCCGTACTCCTCGGGCAGGTTGGCGCCGAAGACGCCCAACTCGCCCAGCAAGGGCGTGAGCTCGCCGGGGAAGCGCCCCTCCAGCCATGCCTCCTCGATGATCGGCAACACCCGCTCGTCGACGAACGCGCGCACCGTGTCGCGCACTTGACGCTGCTCGGGCGTGAGCGAGGCGTCGAGATCGAAAAAGTCTGTTCCCGCGTAAGCCATGGATCGGGGCTTCGACGGTGCAAGGCTCCCCCCTCGGCGGGCCGCCGGGAAATCTTCCGTGCAGCGAGACGGGGCCGGAAGGACGCGGCGTGGGCGAACGCGGATGCCACGCGCATGCGATTGATCACCTTCGACCACCGCGGCAAGGCGCAACTCGGGATCGAGCGCCAGGGGCGGGTCGCTACCCTGCCCGGCGTCACCGACGTCGCGGCCTTCTTCACGCTCGCGGAAGACGTGCGCGCGCAGGCGGTGCGCGGCGCCGAGAAGGCGCTTCTGGCCGAGGCTGCGCTCGGCGATCACGAGACGCTCCCCTTCGATGGCGTGAAGACCCTGCTGCCCGTACTCCAGCCACGCAAGATCATCTGCGTCGGCTTGAACTATCGCGACCACGCGGCCGAGGTCGGCATGGAGATTCCCAAGGCGCCGGCGCTCTTTGCGAAGTTCGCATCGACGCTGGTGCCGCACGGCGCGCCGATCGAGCTGCCGCGCGAGAGCACGAAGGTAGACTACGAGGCGGAGCTGGTGCTGGTGATCGGCAGAGCGGCCAGCCACGTGAGCATGGAGCGCGCCTGGAGCGTGGTCGGCGGCCTCACCATCGGCAACGATGTCTCCGTGCGCGATTTTCAGGGCGTGAGCGGCCAGTGGATGGCGGGCAAGGTCTTCGATCGCACCACACCAATCGGCCCCGTGGTGGCGACGCCCGACGATCTCTCCAACCCCAACGATCTCGAGATCCGGCTCCAGATCGGCGGCGAGGTGCTGCAGCGCTCACGCACCTCTCAGTTCATCTTCGACGTCGCACAGATGGTCGAGTACATCACGCGCATCTGCACGCTGGAGCCCGGCGATCTCATCTTCACGGGCACGACCGCGGGCGTCGGCTTCACGCGCAAGCCGCCGCGCTATCTGCAGGACGGCGAGCGGATCGCCGTCTACGTGGAGGGCATCGGCACGCTGGAGAATCCGGTTGCCGCGCCGCGCGGCGGCTTCGCCCCCGATTTGCTTCCCAAGGCGCGCGCGACAGGCTCCTAGCACCACGCGTCTAGCGCTGTTGGTAGGTGCCGATCAGCGTCGCCTCGCCGAGGATATGCCCCTTCATCGCGGCCAGCACGTCGCCGATCCTGGGCCGCGAAGGCAGCGTCAGCGCGGCGAGGTCGAGCGCATAGAGCGTGAAGTGGTAGTGGTGCGGTGGATCTCCGCCCGGCGGGCAAGGCCCGCCGTAGCCGGCCGTCCCGAAGCTGGTCAGCGCTTCGTGCGCCGGCCGTGCGCCCGCCGCGAGCGTACTGGTCTGCGGCGGGATGTCGTAGGCCACCCAATGCACCCAACCGCCCGGCGCCTTGGCGTCTGGATCGACGAGGGTGAGCGCGAACGAGCGCGTGCGCTTCGGCACGCCGCTCCATTGGAGCGGCGGCGAGAGGTTTCCGCCCGAGCCGCACTCCGCGCCCGCGTTCGCGTGGGCGCGCGGAATCGGTGCGCCCGCGGCAAAGGCCGGACTCAGGAGCGTGAAGGCGAGAGCGGCGAGCGTGAGCATGGCGATCAGAGCCCCAGCGCCTCCGCGTTCTCCGTGAGCGCCTCGATCAGAAACGCGATGTGCTCGTCCAGCGTGACGCCCAACTCGTCGGTGGCCTGGTTGATCTCGTCGCGATTGACGCTCGCCGCGAAGCGCTTATCTCTCAGCTTCTTCTTGACCGAGTCCACGCCCACTTCGCGAACCGTCTTACCGGGGCGCACGTAGGCGACGGCCGTGATGAAACCCGTCAGCTCGTCGCACGCGAAGAGCGCCTTGGCCATCGGTGTGTCGCGCGGCACATCCAGGTAGGTGGCGTGCCCGCGGATCGCCTTGACGATG
>JAGWST010000356.1 GCA_028869325.1 bacterium
ATTCTCTTCGACGTGATCGAAAACGGCGTCGTCATCCGCCGTCTCGAGTGCGATTTCAACGGCCAAGTCCTCCACGCGTTGGACCCACGCGAGTACCGGCAAGGTTCCACTTTACAGGACGTCGCCCATGGCGACCTTCAGCTCGCCTACGGCTCGTCGAGCGACGCCGACAAGCCCCTGGAAGACACGCGCGGATCCTACTGCATCGCTCCGCTGGTTGCGCGCGACATCGTGCGCGGCATGCTCTATGCCGACGACCCGCCCGCCGACGAGATCACCGAAAATCAGCTCCGGGTGACGCTGGACTTTGCCTCCCAGGCCGCCGTGGCCGTCGAGAACGCCCGGCTCTACGAAGAGACGCGCCGGCTGTTGGAAGAAACGCAGCGCTTAGCCCACACCGACAGCCTCACCGGCATTCCCAACCGCCGCGCGCTGCACGATTTACTGGAGCGCGAGCTCCACACGTCGGACCGCTACGACACGCCCTTTGCCTTCGTCATCCTCGACTTAGACGATCTCAAGAAGATCAACGACACCGGCGGTCACAGCTTGGGCGACTTGGCCCTCAAGCGCTTTGCCCAGGTTCTCAAGAAAAACGCCCGCAAGGGCGACGTGATCGCGCGGTACGCGGGTGACGAATTCGTCGTGGTGATGGCGCAGAGCGATCGCGAGCAAGCCACGCGGGGAGTCGAGCGGCTCATGGCCGCGCTGCGGCGAAACGGCCTGGCCAGCTCGATTGGCGTAGCCATGTTCCCCAACGATGGGACCGACGGTCAGACCCTCTTCTTCGCCGCCGACGAGGCGCTCTATCAGGCCAAGCAAGCCGGCAAGAACGCCTACCGCTTCTACGACCGCACGCTCGCCGGAAAGAATAGCCAAACCGACGCCACGGCCTGACCGCCTTCTAAAGTCATGGGGGGACGGGCGCGTTCTGCGTACTATAAAGAGGAACCGATTTTTCCCATTTCTGCTTTTGGGGGATCCTAGGCGAACGTGATCAAGCACGACGTTGTCGTCATTGGCGGCGGCCTGGCAGGCATGCGCGCGGCGGTTGAAGCCGCCGAAGGCGGCGCCGACGTGGCCGTCGTTTCCAAGCTCCATCCGGTGCGCAGCCATTCGGGCGCGGCGCAGGGCGGCATCAATGCGGCCCTCGGCAATCGCGAGGAGGATGCGCCCGAGGCGCACACCTTCGACACCGTCAAGGGATCGGACTATCTCGCCGATCAGGACGCGGTGGCGGCGATGTGCGAGGACGCACCCAAACAAATCATCTGGCTCGAACACCGCGGATGCATCTTCTCGCGTCTGCCCGACGGCCGGATCGCGCAACGGCCCTTCGGCGGCGCCGGATCGCCGCGCACCTGCTACTCGGCCGACGTCACCGGTCTGGTCATCCTGCACACGCTCTGGGAGCAGCTCGAACGCTTTGGGGTCAAGGTCTACGAAGAGTATTTCTGTACCGCGCTGGCCGTGGACGACGGCGTCGGCAGCGGCGTAGTCGCCTACAACATACGCAACGGTCAACTCGAGTTGATCGCTGCCAAAGCGACCATTTTCGCAACCGGCGGTGCTGGCCGCATGTACGCCAAGACGACCAACGGGTATGCCTCGACCGCCGACGGCCAAGGGATCGCCTACAAGGCCGGCGTCCCGCTGATGGACATGGAGTTCATGCAGTTCCACCCCACCACGCTCAAGGAAAACGGCGTGCTGATGACCGAGGGCGCGCGCGGCGAGGGTGCCTATCTCCTCAATTCGCTCGGCGAGCGCTTCATGTTCAAATACGCTCCCAACAAAGGCGAGCTCGCCTCCCGCGACGTGGTCTCTCGCGCCGAGTGGACGGAAATTCTCGAAGGTCGCGGCGTCGACGGCTGCACGCTGCTCGACATGCGCCATCTGGGTCGCGAAAAAATCCTCGAGCGCTTGCCGCAGATTCGCGA
>JAGWST010000357.1 GCA_028869325.1 bacterium
GTCGGCGGGCCGATCGCACCGACGACGGTACGCTCGACGCCCAGCGGGATGAGCTCGCGCCACGATCCATCGGGGGCGATGATTCCCGAGACGCCGGTGGCCGCCGCGCGAATGACGTAGGTGCCCTCTTCGACGGCACGGATCTGCGCGAGCTCCGCGTGTTGGTACGGTCCCGCGGAGGTGCCGAACCACGCGTCGTCGGTTGCAACCACCAGCGCCTGCGCGCCAGCGTGGACCAACTGCCAGGCGTCGCGTGGGAAGGCGCTCTCGTAGCAGATCAACGCCGCGTACGGAATCGGCGCGTCGCGAAAGACGACCGCTACGCTGCCCGGCGAGAAACGCGAGACGGGATCGAAGAGCGAGAGCCTGCCCAAGAAGCCGTCCCACGGCAGATACTCGGCGAATGGCACCAGATTGCGCTTGTCGTAGATGGCGCTGAGCCGTCCGTCGGCGGCGTAGCCCCACATCTGATTCGCGAGGCGGCGGCCGTTGCGGCTGTCGGAGCCCACGAGCAGGGCCGCGTGCATGCGGCGCGCGAGCTGCGAGAGACGCCCCTGCACGACCGGGCTCTGGTTGAGGAACGTGGTGACCACCGTCTCCGGCCAGACGATCAGCGACGGATGCGCCCCCGCGGCGGCGAGCGTGCCCTTCTCGTAGCGGCCGAACTCCTGCCAGAAGAACTGCGGGCTCCACTTGACGTCCTGCGAGACGTTGCCCTGTACCACCGCCACGCGCATCGTCGGCTCGGCGATCCGCGTGCGTGCCGGCCACTGCCACCACAGGGCGAGGCTCAGCGCCAGCGCGGCGGCGATCCAAGCCAGCGCGCCGCGCCGCGTGCGCGCGTCGAAGAGCTCGCTGACGGCGGCGGCGATCAGCGCAAGCACGAACGAGACGCCGTAGACGCCCAGATAGGCGGCGATGGCGATGAAGAACGTGGCGGCCTGCGCGTCGCCCAGCAGACCGAACGGCACGCCGATCACGCCGTTGCCGCGCGCCAGCTCCAACAACGTCCAAATAGCGGCGCAGCCCAGCGGCCACAGCGGCGCCTTGCGTGCCGCCAGCCACGCGCATCCCGCCCCGGCGACGCCGAAGAAGAAGCCTTCGATGATGGCAAAGAGCAAGACCGCCGGCGGCGCCAGCGGACCGACGTACTCGCCGATCGACGTGCCGATCCACGACATGTTGAGCACGAAGAAGAGCGTGCCGGCGTACCAGCCGGTGAAGAATGCAACGCTCCAGGAGCAGCGTCGCCACAACCAGAAAAGCGGGGCGAGCGCGACGGGGCCAAGCCACGCGGCGCCGAGCTTGGGAAACATCGCTGCGAGCAGCACGGCAGAGACGGCCGGCAAGGCGAGCGAAGCCGCCGTTGCGGGCGCAACGACGCGAGCTGGGGCTTCGAGTGGGCGAGAGGTGGACATGCTACGCTGGTTCGGAGTCCTTTTCATGGCGGCGGCGCTGGCGCTCGGCGCGTGCGGCAAGATCGTCACCCTGCCGCCGGGTACCGGCTCCAGCGTCGGAATTCCCGCCGGGTATATGCTGGTTCGCTTCCGCACCGCCCAGCCCATGAACTTTCAGAAGTACCAGTACCTCGTCGTCTTCAATATCACGGGGTCCGGGATCAGCCCGTACGCGAACGCGATCTCGACGGGCAACTACACCAACTTCTCCTTCGCGTTCCAAGTGTATGGCTCCGCCCCAAGCAGCGCCTCGGTTCAGCTGCTGCAGTACTACACGATCTCCGGCGGCGGGCCGAGCGGGGTACGCGTCAATGCGCCGCTGATCCCTCCGGGCCTCATTCAATTCAATCCCAACGACAACGGACAGGGGAACGAGTTCAGCATCCTCTTCCCACGAGCGCTCCTCTACCTGCCGAGCCCTGCCTCGCCTTCCCCCGCCCCAACCGCCTCCGGGGCGCCGACTCCCACGCCCTCCGTCACCGCGCTGCCCTCGGGCCTGCCCGCCCCCGCGCCGACGACTTCGCCACAGCAGACGTGGACGTTCAACTTCTTCGTGGCCGACGCGCCGCCGGGCTCGACCCCCGTCGACGCTCTGGGCGCCACCGGCATCAGCGATACGTCGTTCGTTCAATCGCTGCTGACGACGTCGTCGTTCGATCAGCAGGTCTACAAGCCGGCGGGCGCCGATCAGGTTACCGATCAGTCGGCGTTCATCACCGGCGGTGAGATCATCAACGCGCCCTAAAGGCGCGCTACGCGATTCGAGAGGAGAATGCCATGCAGCTCCTGACCACCATCGACCGCGCGACCCTCGAGCGCTCTGCGCCGCTGGCCGAGTCGAACGAGTTCGCCATCTACCAGTTGCGGAACGACACCTTCGCGCTGGTCCACCGGCACGCCGGCACCGGCGTCGAGTGGCAGGCGATCACGCTCTCGGGCGACGGAATCTTTCGCGTCAGCGAGCTGATGATGCGTGCCGCGCGCTCGCTCTATCGCGAGATGGCCAACGAGGTCTCGCGGGCCCGCAAGTAACCCGCCGCATAAGCCGGGGCCGGTCTTGCGCCTCGAGGCGCGGAAGCGATGCCGAGTGCTAGCCGCCGAAGGTGAAGCTCTGTGGGATGATCGGGCCGTTCTGGTTGATCCCGAAGTTGGCCGTACGGCTAGGGAATGCCAGCAGGTTGATGGTGGCGTCGATCTCGTGCAAGTCCTCGCGGTAGGCGACCTGTACTTCGTAGCAGTTGCCGACGATGTGGCGGTAGTAGATGGCCTTGTTGAAGATGCCGCGTTGGCCGAAGAAGCCACCGTAGAAGATGTTGGCCGAGAACTGGATCTCGCTATCGTGGCCGAAAGGCGTTGCGATCTGCACGTTGGTGGGGCCGAACTTCGTGAACGACGGATCGTAGGCGCCGCCCAATTGCACGTAAGCTACTTTGAACGGACGCAGCGTCAACTGATAAGAGATCGGTTGCGCGACGTGGTTGAAGCTGGTGCCGCTGGAGAGCGTGAGGTTGTAGTAGCTCTGATTGAAGATGCGCAGCACGTCCTGCGCGCCCGAGGAGTTGCCGCCTAGCACGTCCAGTGTCCGAAAGGGTCCGAAGCGGTTGCCGTTGGTATTGATCTCGTTGTAGCTCAGCGAGTTCGTGACGTGATTGCCGAGCGTAGATGAGAGCGACATGTTTTGGGTGATCTGCGCCTTCTCGTCGCCGGTGCCGTAGATCTCTTGGCGCACGTTCACGCCGGCGTTGAAGTCGGTGTTCTTGAAGACGCGATAATAAACGGGTCCGAGGTTGAGGTTCGCCTCCTCCTTGCTGGTCTCGACGTTGGAGGGGAACTCGTGGTAGCGGCCCATGACGAAGTTCACCGAATACGGCAGGAAGGCGAGCGAGCGCAGGCGCGGGCGAATGGCGATCTCCGGCAGACGGTCGATGCCGGAGAGGGTCGTGGCGTCGGTCTTGTCGACGGTGATGTCGGTGTCGAACCGCTTACCCGTGATGTGCGTGAGCGAGTTGAAGTGCAGCGTATCGGTGTTCGAGGTCGAGAAGAGCGTGTTGCGATTCTGGTTCTCGCCGATGTTGATCTGCTCGGAGACGCGGTCGGTGATCTGCCGCGTTTCGGTAAAGCCGTACGTGGTGCTCGCCTGTTGGCCGCCGGACTGATAGCGCGAGAACGTATAGTTCTCTTGGGAGCGCGTGCCCGCGTGGGAGACGCTGGAGTTCAACGAGTACGCGGGCGGCAGGTAGACGAACGGTCCGTAGTTGCCGTTGTACTGAAACGCGAAGTTCCCGCGCAGCCGCCGCGAGAAGTTCTCGTTGTCGGTAAGGGAGAGATTGTAGCGCTTCTGGCCGCCCTGCAGCCGGTTGTAATTGAAGTCATCGAAGTTGATCGAGCCGCTGCGTTTGTCGTCGGCGCGCCGGTAGAAGGCCACGAAGCCGAGCTCGAAGCCGAGTTTCTGGAAGTAGTTGACGACATAGTAACCGTACCAATCGTCGCTGCGATAGAAGCCCAGCCGCTCCTTTGCGAAGAAGCCGGTGGTCTGGGTGTAGCCTAGCTCCGGCGCGGAGGAGTTGAGGTTGCGAATGGCGCGCCTGCCCAGGCCGATGACTAGCACGGGGATATACGCCACGGGGATCACGCCGAGGAAGAGCACCGCCTTGCGGGCGACGAGCTTGTCTCCCGGATAGATGTCCACGCTGCGCGATTCGAAATGGTAGCCGGCCTTGGGATCGTCGCAGGTGGTGAAGGAGGAGCGGTCGATGTGCGTCACGCCGCTGCGTAGCGTCTTGATGTCCCTGCCTGTATAGTAGAGCCGCCCGCGCTCGACGCCCTCTGTGGTGGCGCCGGAGCCGCCGGTGAGCGTCGCCAGGCCCTTGTTCGTGTCGAAGGTGATGAGCTGGGCGTTGAGGATCGCATCGCCGCGCTGATTGCGCAGGCTCGGGTGACCGCTGATGGTCATCGTGTGGTCGCCATCGAAGCTGGCATGCTCACCGCTCAGGATGATGTCGCGATAGTAGACGCGCACGTTGCCGTCGGCCTCCATCGGCCCGCGCTGCGTATTCTCGCCCGAGACGTGATCGGCGACCACCGCGACCTGATCGGGCCCCAGCGTGGGAACCGGTGTCGGCCCCGCTGCGGCCGGCGGTGGAGCGGAGGGCAGTGGCGACGCGCCGGCGGGCGGAATCGTGGGCACTGGGGTGGGCGTCGCACCCGAAGGGAGCGGGCTCGGGTGGATGATGTAGACGGGGCCGGGGCTCCCCGTCGGCAACGGCGTCGGCGTCGGCGGCGGCGGCGGAGTCACGGTAGGCGGCGTGGGCGTCGGCCGCTGCGGTACCAGGATCGGCAAGCCCGTGCCGGGGCGCGTGAAGGGCAAGGGCGTCGTGACCGGGCTGGGTGTGGCGGTCGGCGTCGGTATCGGTGTCGGCGACGCGGGCTCCGAGGGCGCGGGCGACTCCTCGCCGGCGGGCGTGGGGCTCGGGAAGGCTTGCGCGATGCTGCAGCCGCTCGCGGGGATCAGCGTGGAGTAGGGATCGTCGCTCGCGATCGGCTTCCCCGAGGCCGGGAAGTACGATCCGAGCGTGAACCCTGCGGCGATCAGCAGCGGGAGGATGCGCGAGCGTTGCACTAGCGATCCTCGAGATAGAGCAGCAGACCTCCCGCCAGGCCGGTGACGACGTTCGGCGTCCATGCGGCAAGGAAGGCGTTGACTTCACCGTTGCGCCCCAGCGCCGCCATCGCCGCCATGAAGAGCTGATAGACGAAGAGCACGACAATCGAGAGCGTGACGCCCAGCGTACGCCCTTTCTTGCCGAAGCGCGCGGCAAGCGGGATCGCGATCAACACGGCGATGAACGAGCCGAACGGATAAGCCAGCTTCTGCGCGAGCGTGATCTCGAGGATGCCCACCGAGGGCCCGCCCAGTCCCTGTGCCTTCATCGCGTTCACTTGCGCCCCGAGCTGCTTCGACGACATCGTGTAGGGATCGGTATTCGTGGTCGAGAGAAACTTCGAAGCCGTCTCCTGCAGCGGAAGCGGCACCGTGATGTCTTTGCCCGTCACGGTGTAGGCAACCGTGCCGTCCGGCCGGAACGCGACCTGCCGGGCGTTGCGCAGGACCAGCTGCTCGTTGTCGATGTAGGCCTTTTGAGCGGTAGTCACCTTCTGAAAGAAGTTGCTCTTGCCGGGCTCGAAGATCATCACGCCGTCCATCGTCTTTCCATCGGGCTCGACGCGGTCCACGTAGAAGGTGCGGCCGCTATCGGGGTCTTTGCGAAAGAACTGCGGCTCCACGGGAAGCGTCGCCGTGCGATAGACGATCTGGTAGAACGAGCGCGTCGAGAGGTCCACCGTGACCGGCGTGATGTGCTCGTTGATCAAGTAGGTCGAGATGAAGATGACGATGCCGCTCAGGAGCAACGGAGCCGAGATGCGCATGAAGCTGACGCCGCTGGTGCGCAGCGCGGTGATCTCGTTGTCCGCCGCCAGCCGGCCGAAGGCCATCATGGTGGCAAAGAGACAGGCAAAGGGCGCGGCCATCGGGATCACCAGCGGCACGCGAAAGACCAGGAAGCGCAGCACCAAGCCGAACGGCGCGTGCGCATTGATGATGTAGTCGGCCGCCAAGAAGAAGAAGTTGATGAACTCGAAGAGCAAGAACGCGCCGAGCGCGAAGGCGAAGGGGCCGATGCACTCCGCCAGCAGGTAGCGATCGAGGATCGTGAAGATGGGGCGCCCGGTCGGCGGCCTCACCTGCACTGCGTGCAGACTGCGCGTTGCCATCCGGTGCTAGGGACCGTACACCGAGAGGACCCGCGACACGTAGCCGCGGGTCTCGCGGAAGGGCGGAACCCCGTGGTAGCGGTCCACCGCAGCGGGGCCGGCATTGTAGGCGGCCACGGCCAGCTTCACGTTGCCGTGGTAGCGTACCAAAAGGTCGTGCAGATAGCGCGTTCCGCCGATCACGTTCTCCCACGGGTCGAGGGGATCGCCCACTCCGTAGGCGCGCGCCGTCGTGGGCAGCAACTGCATGAGTCCCAGGGCGCCGGCCCGTGAGACCGCGCGGGGGTTCCCGTTCGACTCGGCCTGCATCATCGCATAGGCCAGGCGCGAGGGGACCCGGCTCTCCGCCGCGGCGGAGCTCACCATCTGCCGCAGAGAGCCGCTTGCAGGGCCCGGAGGCAACAGGCTGCCGGCGCCGCAGCCTTCCAATGCGGCGGCGAGCAACAACGCGGTGGCCGTGAGCGGCAGCGGTCGCAACAAGGTAGTTGGCAGTTTGTCGCCGCCCGCTCCCCGCACCTCCGGCCTTTAAAGAAGCCTCATCCGACTGGGCCGGCCCCGTTGCGCCCCTCGGCCTGCTGGGGTATAGTGGTTACAAATGGTTGTGAGTGGAGTCAGGTGGTAAATCAGTGGCGTCCGAGTTCCCCCGTTTTACGGGGTCGTTCGAGCTTCGGCTCGACGACAAGGGGCGACTGGTGGTTCCTGCCCGGATCCGCGAGCGGCTGGGTGGGGCCTTCGTCATCACGATCGCTCCGCCGGACCCATGCCTCGCCCTCTACCCCCAGGGGGCGTGGCATGCGTTCTGTGCCCGCCTGGAGGCCGCACCGCGAAAGGACGACCAGTACCGGCGTTTCGTCCGCAGCCTCTTCGGCAGCACCGAGGAGGCAGCGACGGATGGTCAGGGACGGCTGCTCATCCCGCCTTCGCTGCGGAGGATCGCGGGAATCGAACGGGAGGTGGTGCTCGTCGGGTCGTTGACGCGCGTCGAGATGTGGAGCGCCGAGACGTATCGCCGGCAGCCGGAAGTGGAGAACGTCGCCGAGCTGATGACGGAACTGGGCCTCTACTGATGGCGGCGGGGCATGTCCCCGTCTTGATCGAGGAGGCGCTGGAGTATCTGGCGGTCCGCCCCGGGGGGACCTACGTCGACGCAACGTTCGGCGCGGGGGGCCACTCCCGGCGGATCCTCGAGCTTCTCGGCCGTGGCCGGCTGATCGCTCTCGATGCCGACCCGCTGGCATCCACGCGGTGCGGCGACCTTCCGGTGGACCGGTTTCGGTTGGTCAACGCCAACTTTCGCGAGTTGGCCAACCGGCTCGACGAGCTGGATATCGGTGAGATCGACGGGATCCTCTACGACCTGGGGGTTTCATCGATGCAGTTGGATGCCGCCGAGCGCGGCATGAGCTTTCGGGAGGAGGCGCCGTTGGATATGCGACTGGATCCGAGCAGCGGGCCGACGGCCGCCGAGATGCTGAGAACGCTCAGCGAGGCCGAGTTGGCGCAGGTGCTCTTCGAATATGGTCAGGAGCGGGCGGCGCGGCGCATCGCGCGCGCGATCGTCCGCCGCCGTCAGGAGGGGCGCCCGCCGGCCACCACCACCGAGTTGGCAGCGTTGGTCTCCGGCGTCTTGCACCGCTACGGCCACCGCGAGCGCATCCATCCCGCCACGCGCACGTTTCAGGCGCTGCGCATCGCCGTCAACGACGAGCTCAACGCGCTGCGCGAATCGCTGCTGCAGGCCACCGACCGGCTCGCGCAGGGAGGGCACATCGTCGCAATCTCCTTTCACTCGCTCGAGGACAGGATCGTCAAGGAGCATCTGCGCAGCGATCGCCGCCTGGAGGTGCTCACGCGCAAGCCGGTGACGCCGGGCGAGGCGGAGTGCGCGGAGAACCCGCGCGCTCGCAGTGCCAAGCTGCGCGCCGCTCGGCGTATCGAGGAAGAGACGCCGTGATCGCCGCCCGGGTCCTTCCGGCCCCCGAACCGCAGCGCCGCGAGCGTGAGCGCCGGCATTCGCGCGCCCATCGCAGCGTCGCGCTGCGCCGCACGACCTGGCTGCGCATCGTGGCGAGCGTCGCGGTACCCTTCGTGCTGGTGATGGCCTACGTGGCGATGCTCGCGCACGTTACCAGCTTGGGCTACAGTTATGCGAGCGAGCGCACGGCGTTGCAGCGTGCCCGCGCGGAGCACGTGCAGTTGGAGGACGAGCTGGCGCGCTTGGAGTCGCCGCAGCGACTCGCCGCGCTGGGCCGCCGCCTGAAGATGACCGATCCGGGCGACGAGCTGGTGCTGCGTCTTGGCGGGCCGCCGAAGCGCACGCACCTCGATCCGCTGGCAAGCGGAGCCGCCTTCTTGACGGAGGCCGCAGGCAGCATCTTGCGGCAACGGTAGCGATGCGGGGCCGGTTCGCTCGTCACAGGAGCTTCGCCCGCATTCCACCCATGCGGGCGAAGTGGTTCTTCGCGATCCTCGCGCTGGTGGGCGTGTACCTCGCATGGCGCCTGATCGACGTGCAGGTCCTCAACGGCAAGGTCTATGCGCGCGACGCGCTTCTGCAACAGCGCGAGACGCTCGACGTCCCCGGGCGCCGCGGCGATATCCTCGACCGTAACGGTGTTGTGCTGGCATCCTCCCGGCCCTCGGAGTCGGTATTCGCGGTGCCCGCGCAGGTTACCGATCCGCAGTCGACCGCCCAGCGTCTGGGAGCGGCGCTCCACCTGCCCGCCGCAAAGCTGGAGCCGCTGCTGCGCGGCAAGGGCGAGTTCGTCTGGATCGCGCGCAAGATTCCGCTCAGTGAGTCGCGCGCGTTGCGCGAGATGAATCTGAGCGGGATCAACGTCATCCATGAGGAGACCGGACAGCGCGTCGCGGTCGACGGTTCGCTGGCCGCTCCGCTGCTTGGCTTCGTCGGTATCGACGAGAACGGGCTCTCGGGTCTAGAGTATCGCTTCGAGGGCCTGCTGCGCGGCAAACCCGGCAAGATGACGATGGAGACGGATCACTTCGGCCATCCGATTCCCTTCGCGCCGGAGGTCGTTGAACCGGCCCATCCCGGCATCACGCTGCAACTAACGATCGATCGCTATCTGCAGTTCGTCAGTGAGCAGGCGCTGGCGAAGCAGATTCGTACATGGCATGCGCAGAGCGGCACGGCGATCGTGGTAGAGCCCAACACCGGCGCCGTCTTGGCGCTGGCGAGTCTGCCCGAGTTCAATCCCAGCGCGTACCTGAAGAGCCAACCCGCGAATTGGCGCGACCGCGCGGTGGAGGACTCCTACGAGCCCGGCTCCACGTTCAAGCTGATCACTGCCGCCGCAGCGCTGGCTAACGGCATCCCCGAGCACGCGACGTTCCCGGCGCACGACGAGATCGAAGTCGGGGGCCACGTCATCCACAACGCCGAGGACGGCTTCATGGCCTCCGGCAAGTACTACGAGACCATCGACGATATCATCGCCTACTCGCACAACGTCGGCGCCGCCGAGATCGGGATGCGCGTCGGCGCGCGGGCTCTCTACCGCACCGTCACGGCCTTCGGCTTCGGATCTTCCACGGGGATCGGCCTGCCCGGCGAGAACCCCGGCCTGATGCCGCCGTTGGCCGATTGGAATCGGGTTGCGGTGGCGACGATCTCGTTCGGCCAGGGCATCTCGGTCGAGCCCTTGCAGTTGGCGATGGCCTACGCCGCCATTGCCAACGGCGGCCTGCTGCTGCGCCCCCGCATCTTGGAACGTCTGGTTGCGCCAGAGGGGAGCACGATCTACCAGTATCATCGCGAGGTGGTGCGCCGGGTGATCTCGGAGCGAGTGGCCGCGGAGCTGCGTCACTACCTGCGCGAGGTGGTGGTGCGCGGGACGGGCGATCCCACCGCTCAAGTGCCGGGCTATACCACCGCCGGCAAGACCGGCACGGCGCAGATCGTGGTCGATGGCGTCTACTCCTCCGGTGCCTACAACGCGTCGTTCGTCGGCATGATCCCGGCCGCCCACCCGCGCTACGTCATTCTCGTCAAGGTGGAGCGGCCGCGCGGCTCCATTTACGGATCGGAGGTGGCCGCGCCGGCCTTCGCCGAGATCGCGCGCCTCGCGATGCTGCACGCGGGTGTCGTGCCGGACGTACGCTTGGCTCGCTCGGAGCCGAAGAAGCGGTGACCGAAGAGGGCGCCGTGACCGCCTTGAAGGATCGGCGCATCGTCGTCGACTCACGCCGTGCCGCCGCCGGTGACGTCTTCGTCTGCCTGCGAGGCGCGCACGTAGACGGTCACGACTATGCCCTGGAGGCCGTGCGTCGCGGCGCCGCGGCGGTGGTGAGCGAGCGCCCATTGGACGGTTTGCCGCCGGGCGTGGAGAACGTGGTCGTGCCCAACGCGCACGCGGCGCTCTCATCGCTGGCGGCGGCGCACTTCTCCCATCCGTCGCGCGCGCTGCACTGCATCGGGATCACGGGGACAAACGGCAAGACGACGACCACGTACTTGGTGCAAGCCGTGCTCGAGGAGGCCGGCGTGCCCTGCGCGGTGATCGGGACGCTGGGCGCGCGCTTCGGCGATCTCTCGTGGCGCCTGGAGAA
>JAGWST010000358.1 GCA_028869325.1 bacterium
CGCGCTGCGTGGAGACCGCCGCCCCTTCGGCGGCCACCAGCTCGATGTTCCGATCCCCGCCCGGCGCGACGTCCAGAGCGCCGCCGCCGGCGCGAATCTCGATGACGGGATCGCTTCCCGTCGAGATGATGCGCGTGACGACCGGAAACGGCGGCGGCGCGGGAGGGGGCGCGGGCGGCAACGGCATGCCTGCGCCGACCAGCCCCAGCAGGGCTAGGGCCCCCAGCGCGGTGAGCGGGTGTCGACCGGTCATCGGCGACAGCCTACCATGCACGGGCGCTCCCTTGCATGACGCGGCCTTCATCTTCGCGAAGGCCCGGCCATGCACGAGCGCTTTCATGTCACGGCCGACGTCCTCATCGACGGCAGCGGCGCCCCGCCCTTGCGTGAGGCGGCCCTGCTGGTGGAAGAGGGGCGAATCGCCCGCGTCGGCGCCGCCTTCGCCGCCCCCGAGGGGGTACGCAGCATTCGCGTCGGCACGTTGCTCCCCGGCCTCATCAACCTCCACGTCCACATCGAGATGGCCGGCGAGTCCGACACGTGGGCGACGACGCGGCGCAAGGATGCCGAGGGGGCGCTGGCCGGCGCCTACCAAGCGGCCAAGACGCTGCGCGCCGGCATCACCACCGTGCGCGACTTGGGCAGCAAGGGCTGCGTGGCGGTGGCGCTGCGCGATGCCGTCGACCGCGGCGAGCTCCCGGGTCCGCGCATCCTCACCGCGGGCGTGATGCTGACGATGACCGGCGGCCACGGCTGGCCGATTGCGCGCGAGACCGATGGGCCGTGGGATGCGCGCAAGGCGGTGCGCGAGATGTTGAAGGCCGGCGCCAACTGCATCAAGATGATGGCCACCGGCGGCGTGCTCACGCCCGGCGTGCAGCCGGGGAACGCGCAGCTGGAAGAGGAGGAGATGGCGGCGGCGATCCACGAGGCGCACAAGGCCGGCGTTCACTGCGCATCACATGCCATCGGCACGCAGGGCATCAAGAACGCGCTGCGTGCGGGGATCGATTCGGTGGAGCACGGCCATCTGCTCGACGACGAGGCGATCGCGCTGTTCAAGGAGCGCGGCGCGCGCCTGGTGCCGACGCTTGCGGCGCTGCAGTGCATCGTCGATCACGCCGAGGACGGCGGGATGCCGGACTTCGTGGTGGCCAAGGCGCGGGCCTTGATGGCGGACGCCTTCGACAACATTCGCAAGGCGCACCGCAGCGGCGTGGAGATCGTCGGCGGATCGGATGCCGGCACGCCGTTCAACTACCACGAGCGCTACTGCTACGAGCTGGAGCTCATGGTGCGCGAGCTGGGTATGACGCCCGTCGAAGCGATCCACGCCTCCACGGCGCGCTCCGCAGATTTCTTGCGTATCTCCGAGATCGGCCGTTTGGAAGTTGGCAAGGCGGCGGATCTGCTGGGCGTGCGGGGCGACGCCTCCAGCCGGATCACGGCGCTGGCCGACGTGGCGTTGGTGGCGCGTGGCGGAATCCTCGCCGTCGGATAGCCGTACGGACGCGCACGACCTGCGCGGTCTGCGCCTTGCCGTGCTGGCGCCGATCTCGTGGCCCTCGCCGCCCAGCGGCTATGGTCCTTGGGAGCAGGTGGCGGCGAACATCGCCGACGGCATGGTGCGCCGCGGCCTGGACGTAACGCTCTTTGCCACCCAGAACTCGCGAACCAGCGCGCGGCTGGCCGGCGTCGCCCCCGTTGGGCTCAACGAGGACCCGGCGCTGCCCGGCCACGTGCTGGAGGCGTTGCACATTGGCGCCTGTTTCCAACGCGCCGCCGCCGGCGAGTTCGACCTGATCCACAACAACTTCGACTGGCTCCCGATGACCTATGCCCTGGGCTCGCGGACGCCGCCGCTGCTGACCACGATCCACGGCTTCTCCTCGCCGACGATCCTGGCCGCGTACTACGCATGCGCCGGGCGCAGCTTCTTCTGCTCGATCAGCGACGCCGACCGGGACCCAGGCCTTGCCTATCTGGCGACGACGTACAACGGCATCGATCCAGCCGCCTTTCCGTTCTCCGATCGCCCCGGCGAGTATCTGCTCTTCTTGGGGCGGCTGCATCCCGAGAAGGGGACGCACCTGGCCATCGCGTTGGCAAAGCGCACCGGCACGCGGCTGCTCATCGCGGCGATCCCGCACGACCGCGAGTACTTCGCGCGTGAGGTCGAGCCGCACATCGACGGCCGGCAGATCGTCTTCCTGGGGGCGGTGGAGGGAGAGCGCCGCAACGCGCTGCTGCGCGAGGCGCTCGCGCTGGTGCACCTGACCACGCGCCCCGAGCGCTTCGGCTTGACGATGGTGGAGGCGATGGCCTGTGGGACGCCCGTGCTCGGCGCGCGCATGGGCAGCGTGCCCGAGATCGTGGTCGACGGCGTGACGGGATTCTGCGTCGACTCGCTCGACCAGGCGGCAGCGCGCGTGCCGCAGCTAGCCCTGCTCGACCGCCGCGCCTGCCGCCAGCGCGTGGAGCAGGCGTTTACCGTCGAGCACATGGTCGACCGTTACTTGCTGGCTTACGCGTCGGCGTTGCGCCAGGGCCTGCCGCCGGAGCCCACCGCGGAGCAGCGCCGTTGGCGCGCACACGATTGGTGGGACCGCCCGCAAGCCTTCACGGAGCTCCCACCGAGGTCGCCTCACTTCAACGCGTAACGCTGAGCCCAATCACCGGCGGCGTCGGCCCAGACCGTC
>JAGWST010000359.1 GCA_028869325.1 bacterium
CTGCACGTGGAGACGCGTGAGCTGCGCGCGCAGACCGCGGCCTTCGGCTCGGCTATCGGTGACGGCATTATCGGCTCGCAGGCCGTCTCGGCCATCGCCCGCCAACCTGAGGCCCGCCCAAACATCTTCCTCTTCTACTTCCTCGGCGTCGGCATTCTGGAAGCCTTTCCGATCATCGGGATCGCGCTGGCGTTCTTCTTGCTCTTCGGGCAGGGCATCACGGTCTCGTCGGTCGTCCAGAGCCTCCACTAACGAACGATGCTGCTGAGCCTCGACGGGACGCTCGTCGTCCAAGTCATCAACTTCGCCGTCTTCTACTGGATCTTGAACGCGGTCTTCGTCGCACCCACCCGTAAGGCGCGCATGGAGCGCTACGAGCGCAACCGCAAGATCGAGCAGGAGACCGAGGCGCTGCACGTGGAGACGCGTGAGCTGCGCGCGCAGACCGCGGCCTTCTTGGGCGCTGCCTATCGCGAGGCCGATCTGCGCATCTCGCGAGCCGATGCCGAAGGGAGCCGCCGGGCGGGCGAGATCATCGCGACCGCGCATGCGCAGGCCAAGGCCAAGGCCGAGGAGGCGCGCCGCATCGTCGGGGCCGAGGTTGAGGCGCTCAGAGGCGAGCGCGGGCGTAACGTCGAGGAGCTGGCGGCGCTGATGCTGCAGCGGACGATCGGGGAGGCGCGCTGAGATGGGCGCCTTCGGAACGCTGGAGTTCTCCGCGAAGGTCATCGATTTCGTCGTCTTCGTCGCCCTGCTCGTATGGCTGTGGATGAAGTACGCCAGGCCCCAACTGGAGGCGGCATCGGAGGCGGAGAACGCGCGCATCATGGCCATCGAAGAGGCACTGGCCAAGGCTAAGGCCGATGCCGAAGCGGCCCGTGAAGCCCGCCGCGCCGCCGATGCCGAGCGCGACCAGATCCTGCGCAACGCCGAAGAGTCCGGCGTGCGCGACGTGGCCCAGCAAATCTCGGACGCCGAGGCACAGGCGGGGCGCATCCGTGCGTATGCGGAGGGCGAGGTGGAGCGCCAGCGCTACGCCGCCAGCGTTCAATTGCGTATCGAGATGATCGAAGAGGCGCTGGCCAAGGCGCGCGCCGATGCGGCCTCGCGCGGCGACGAGGCCCTTCAAGCCAGCCTCGTGCAGCGCTTTCTCGACGATCTGGCGCGCGAGCGAAAGGCCGTGAACTAACCGATGGCAACGAACGATAGCGCCGCCAAGCGCTACACGGAGGCCGTCTTCGCCCTGGCTCGCGAGGCGAACCAACTGGAGCGGATCGGCTCCGACTTGGCCGCCGTAGCCGCGGCGCTGCGCAACGATCCCGAGGCCGGCGCCTTCTTCGCCTCGCCGGTGATCCAGCGCGCGGAGAAGGCCGGCGCCCTGAGCAAGGCCTTCCATGGGCGCGTCCACGAGATCACGCTGCACCTGCTGCTGCTGCTGGTGCGTAAGCGCCGCGAGGCGCTGATCCTGGCCATCGCCGATCAGTACGCCGCCGCGCTGCGTGAGGAGCGCGGTGAGACGCCGCTGACCGTGGTGAGCGCGCAGCAGCTCTCCGAGACCGCGCTGGCGCAGCTCAAAGCGCGCTTGGACGGCATCTTCGGCAAGGATTTCCTCGTCAGCCAACGCGTCGATCAGCGTTTGATCGGCGGCTTGCAGCTGCAGTTCGGTGATCGCCGCTACGATGGCAGCATCGACGGTCGCCTAACGGCCCTCGCATCGCAACTCCTCTAGGCAAAGGCACGACACAATGATCAACGCCGACGAAATCGCTGGCATCCTCAAGCAACAGATCGCCAACTTTAAGCAAGAAGTCCACGAGGACCAGGTTGGCACCGTGATCCAGGTGGGCGATAACATCGCCCGCGTCTACGGCCTCACCTCGGTGCAGATGTCGGAGCTGGTGGAGTTCTCCAACGGCCTCTTCGGCATCGCCATGAACCTCGAGGAGGACAACGTCGGCGTGGTGGTCATGGGCTCCGACACGGGCATCAAAGAGGGCGACCGTGTGAAGCGCACGGGGCGCATCATCTCCGTGCCCGTCGGTCTGGGCGTGGTGGGGCGCGTCGTGAACGCGCTGGGCCAGCCGATCGACGACCGCGGGCCGATCGAGACCAAGAACTACCGCACGATCGAGAACATCGCGCCGACCGTGGTCGAGCGCCAGGGCGTCAAGCAGCCCCTACAGACGGGCATCAAGGCGATCGACACCCTGATTCCGATCGGCAAGGGCCAG
>JAGWST010000002.1 GCA_028869325.1 bacterium
ACGGCGAGGCGTTGGGCGAGGGTGCCCGGTCCCAGGTCCGGGAAGCCCCCGACGATGATGCGTGTCGGCTCGCCGGCCGTATGCGAATCGACCACCCAGAGGCGTGACGCCGGCTGCTCCATATCACATCAGAGCGTAGCGCCGCCGCCGCGCGGCGTCTTGGCGATCTCCCCGCGCCGCGGCGGCGGTTTGCGCACAGCGGCCGGCGGCGATGCGGGAAGGCGAGCGCCGGTCCTGGTACTCCAGCGCCATATGACCACGGAGCGCCTGCGCGAAGAGCTCTTGAGCCGCGTCGCCTCGCCGCTGGTTGCGGAGGAGGTCTTCGATCGCACGCCAGACATCGTCTTCTTCCTCAAGAACCGGCGCGGCCAGTACGTGGTGGTCAACCGCGCGCTGGCGGAGCGTTGCGGCTTCAGGCACAAGTCGGAGCTGATCGGCAAGAGCACCTTCGAGGTCTTTCCGCGGCAACTCGCCGCCAGCTACGCGGAGCAGGATCGCCTGGTGCTCGACACCGGAGCGCAGATCACCGACCGGCTCGAGCTCCATCTCTACCGCGACCGCAATCCCGGCTGGTGCCTGACCAACAAGTTCCCGCTACTCGGCGGCGACGGCGCCGTCGTGGGCATGGGCGGCATCTCCAAGGACATCCACGAGCCCAACGCGCGCACGTGCGTCTACCCCGAGATCGCCAAGGCCGCGGAGCATGTCCGCAGACACTACGGCGATGCGTTGCGCGTCGAGGATCTCGCCGAGCTCGCTGGGCTCTCGACGGCGCGCCTCGAGCGCTACGTCAAGGCGATCTTCCAGATCACCGTGGGGCAGCTGATCAGCAAGACGCGAATCGACGCGGCAACGCGGCTGCTCGTGGAGACGGAGCTGCCCGTCGCCGAGATCGCGCACGCCTGCGGCTTCTACGATCACAGCGCCTTCTCGCGGCGGTTCAAGGCGACGGCGGGCGTCACGCCCCGCGACTTTCGAGCCGCTCGATCGCGCGGACCGCGCTAGCGCGACCTCGCCCGGCGCACGAAGGCAACGCTGAAGCGCTCGCCGCGCGCGGCGCGCGCCGCCAACGAGAAGCCCAGCGCCACCGCCAGCACGAAGACGCCGGCGTCAATGAGGAATCCAGCGGCGTAGATCCACACCGTCGCCCTGGCCGTCAGGGGCACGTGGACCAGCAAGAGCAGGCCGACGAGCAGCGCCGGCGCCGCCAGCACACCGATGAGGATGGCCGTCTCGGCCAGGCCAAGCATCAGCGCCTGGCGGATGTGGCCGCGAAACCACGCGGAGCCCGGCCGCGCCGAGGCGCCAAGCTCCGGAACCGCGAGTATCCAAAAGGCGTAGGCGTTCGCGGCGCGCTGCCGCTCCTCCGCGGTGGGTTCGGCGTAGTCCATGAGGCGGTTCTTCGACCAGCCGCGGCCGGTGACCGCTCCTAGTGACCGATAACGACTGCCGCTAGCCGTGCGTGTGGGAGGCGCGGGCGGCGGCTACGCGCTTGGCGCCGAGGTAACGGTTGGCCCAGTAGGCATCGGAGAGGCTAGAGACCATCACGCCGTGGCTGGAGCTATGGACGAACTTGTCCTGGCCGAGATAGATGCCCACGTGCGAGGCACCCGGGGCGTAGGTCTGAAAGAAGACGAGATCGCCCGCCTCGAGGTGGCCGGCCTTGACGCGCTTTCCGACGAGAAACTGCTCGTCGGCGGTGCGAGGCAGATGGACGCCCATCATGGCGAAGACGTGCTGCACGTAGCCGGAGCAATCGAAGCCGGAGGCCGTCGTTCCGCCCCAGGCGTACGGGACGCCGATGAAGCTGAGCGCGGCGTGCGAGACCGCGCGCGCGAAGGCCGCCGAGCGCGCGAAGAGCCTGCCGACGATGCCGGAACCCTCCCCGCTGCGATCCTTCGCATCGCCGGTCCATTGCGCGACGTCGGCGCCCTCGACGGGCGCGGAGGCCAGGCGCGGTTGGGGCTCATCCTTCAGCAGGAGCAGCTGCCCGGGCTGAACGTTGGCGACTCGGCTGCCCTCGAGATCGTTGTAACGCGCCAGCTCCTCGGCGGAGAGATGCGCTTGACGGGCAATGGAGTAGAGCGTCTCGCCGGGCTGCACGACATGCATGCGCGTATCCGCAAGTGCGGGGGTGGCAAGCGCGATGACGAGCGCGCCGACCAGCAAGAGAGAGCGCAAGCGATCCTTCTTTCCACACCTACGGGGTTAGCTGACGGGTTCGGGCGGAAAGATCGCCCTGGCGCCTCACGGCGCGTTCACCCCAAGAAACGGTTCCCCCGCTCCGTACCGGGTGGGTCCAATACGGACTCGGTGTTCTGACGAGCCTGCTTCCCTATGGGGGAATAGGCGAGCAATAACACGTCGTCTTCGGACGGGAAGCAAGCCCCCGCCGCGACGGGACGCGCTTTCTCCCCCGAGGCGCCCTCTCCTTCCTATCGGTTCGCCCGCGCTCGAAGTTTGCGCAGTGCGGGCCCAAGGCCAGGGGCTAGCGCTCGCCGCCGGCGGCTCGGATCGCCGCGGCGATCTCCTCCGCCATGCGCACGACCGTCGGGCGATCGGGCCCCTCGACCATCACGCGCAGCAGCGGCTCGGTGCCGCTGGGACGTACCAGCACGCGCCCCTCCTCGCCCAACGCCTGTGTCACCGCCGCGATGCGGGCACGCACCTCCGCGTGGTCGACCAGCTCTCTCCGGCGCGTCGGCACGTTGATCAGCACTTGCGGATACGTCTTGATGTGCGAGGCGAGATCGGCAAGGCGCGCGCCCCGGCGCGCCATCAGCGAGAAGACGGAGACGGCGGTCATCGGCCCGTCGCCCGTGGTATTGCGGCGCAAGTCGATGATGTGCCCCGACTGCTCGCCGCCCAACGGGTGGCCGCCGCTCTGCATCCGCTCCAGTACGTAACGGTCGCCGACGGCGGCGCGCTCCAGACGCAGGCCCAACTCGTGCAGCGCGCGCTCCAAGCCGACGTTCGACATCACCGTCGCGACGATGGTACCCTCGGGCAGCTCGCCGGCGCGTTGCATCTCCGCGGCCAGCAGCGCCAGGATGTGATCGCCGTTGACCACGCGCCCCTCTTCGTCGACGAAGAGCGCTCGGTCGGCGTCGCCGTCGAAGGCCACGCCGACGCTGCCGGGATGCCGGCGCACCTCGGCCACCAACGAATCCAGATGGGTCGCGCCGCAAGCGACGTTGATCCGTGCGCCGTCGGGCTCGCAGTTGATCGGATGGACGCTGGCGCCCAGCCGGCGCAGCGCCTCCGGCGCGATCCCGAAGGCGGCCCCGTAGGCCCCGTCGACCACGATCTCCAGCCCCTGCAGCGCATGCGCGTGCTCCATGAGATGGACCAGATAGCGGCTCTGCAATCCCTGCGCAGCCTTCACGCCGCCGACCTCCAGCCCGGTGGGCCGCGGTCCGGCATCCGCCGCGATGTCGGACTCGATCTCCTCTTCGAGGGCGTCCGAGAGCTTGAAGCCGTCGCCGCCGAAGAGCTTGATGCCGTTGTCGGCGATCGGGTTGTGCGACGCCGAGATCATCGCCCCCGCCGCCGCCTCGATCGCCTGCGTGATCAGCGCGACAGCCGGCGTGGGCAGCACGCCGACCAGCAGCACGTCGCGCCCCGCGGAGCAGATGCCGGCCACGAGCGCGGCCTCCAGCATCGGGCCGGAGACGCGCGTGTCGCGGCCCACGACGATGGGCCGCTCGGCGTCCACCTCGTGCGCCAACACCACCGCGGCTGCTCGGCCGACGCGAAACGCCAGCTCAGGCGATAGGTCGGCGTTGGCTACTCCGCGCACGCCGTCGGTTCCGAAGATCCTCTCGCTCAAGCCCTCTCTCTTCTCTAGCCTGCCG
>JAGWST010000360.1 GCA_028869325.1 bacterium
GAGTTCGCCGGCGACGACGCCGTCGACGCCACGCTCGATCTCGACGTGCGGCCGAACCTGGTGGTGCTGCGCACGCTCTCCAAGCTCTACGGCTTAGCCGCCGTGCGGCTGGGCTACGCCGTTGCCGATCCCGCCATCATCGCCTGGCTGCTGCGTGCGCACGTGCCGTTCAACGTGGCGCTGCCGGCCGTCCGCGCGGGCCTCGCGGCGCTGGACGATCACGACTTTTTGGAGCGCACGCTGGCCAACAATCAAGAGGGCAAGAACTACCTCTACACGCAGATCGAGCGCATGGGCCTGTGGGCGTACCGCAGCGCCGGCAACTTCTTGTGCATCCACCTGCCCGTGACGGCCGATCAAGCCTATCAGGATCTCGTGCGCCGCGGCGTCATCGTGCGCGCGGGCACCAGCTTCCACCTGCCGTATCACATTCGGGTCACGATCGGCACGCCGGAGGAGAACCGCATCTTCGTGGAGGCGCTAGAGCAGGCAGTGGAGTCGTGGACGACGGCGCGGCCGGCCTGAGCATTCGCGAGGCGCTCCCCGGCGAAGAGGCGTGGGCGCTCGATCTGGCGATACGGGTCGCCGCGGATCAGGTTCCGCCCAATCGCGACTCCGCCGGCCCGTTGCTGGCGGCGAACGTCGAGCGCCTCTTCGCGTTCTGCCGCGCGCGCGAGCACCGCTTGCTGGTCGCCGAGGTCGGCGGCTTGGCCGTGGCGTTTGCCCTGCTGCTGATCAACTTCCCGAACGAGGTGACCGGGCTGCCGGAGGGGTACGTTGCCTATATGGCGGTGCGTCCGGAGCTCCGCCGCCGCGGCGTCGCGCGCGCGCTGATGGCGGCCGCCGAGGCGGAGGCGCGGCGTTGCGGCATGGCGCAACTCGGGCTGATCGTGACCGAGGGGAACGAGCCGGCGAGGCGCCTCTACGACGGCCTCGGCTACCTGGTCGAGCGAACGGTGCGATGCAAGAGTCTGTGAGTCGATCGCAATCGTGGCAGCGGTTCGCGCGCAAGGGCGGCATCGTGCTCGCGCTGCTGGCGGGCATCGCCGTCGCGCTCGCGGTCCTGGTGCACATTCCCAAGACGGCCACGGTCTTCGTGCTCGCCACGCTGGTGGCGTTCGGCGTGCATCCCGTGGTCGAGCTGCTCTCGCGGCGCGTGGCGCGTGCTCTGGCCATCGTCATGGTCTACGTCGCGCTCCTCTCGCTCTTGGTGCTCTTGCTGCTGGTGGTGATCCCGGAGGCGATCCTCCAGACGCAGATCATCTTCGCCAACTCGCCGTCGTACCTGGCGGCGATGCAGAGCGCCTTGGGCAACCTCGACCGTTCGATCCAGACGCACTTCGGGCGCGTGCCCTTGCCGCCGGCGCTCTCCGACCTGCAGGGGCGTGCGATCTCAGAGATCAGCATGCTGGCCTCGGCTCTGGTCTCTTCGCTCGGCAAGCTGGTGTTGAACACGCTCAGCGGTCTGGTGATCGGCGTGACGGCGCTGATCCTCTCGTATTACTTGCTGGTCAACGAGAGCGCCATCGTCGCCGGCTTCAACAACCTCTTTCCCAAGTCGCGCCGCACGGAGGCGCGCGCCCTGGCTCATGAGATCGCCGCAATCTTCGGCGGCTTCATCATCGGCCAGGTCATCCTGTGCGCGGCTACCGGCTTGATGACGTTCGTGGCGCTCTGGCTGCTGCACTTCAACTACGCGCTGCTGGTCGCCGTCGTGGCCGGCGTCTTCTACGCCATTCCCTACATCGGGCCGCTGCTGGCGATGCTGCTCGGCGCGCTGCTGGGGGCGCTGCAGGGCGGCGCGATGGCCGGCTGGGTGACGCTGGTCGTCTTCGTCGCCGCGCGTATCAGCGACTACCTGCTGGTGCCGAAGGTCATGTCGGCGCATGTGGGCATCTCGCCGATCGGCATCATCTTCGCCGTCTTCGCCGGCGGTGAGCTCTTCGGCTTATGGGGTCTGCTGCTGGCGATTCCCGTCGCGGCGTTGATCAAGACGCTGTGGATGTTCTTCATCGTTCCCCTGCTGGCGCGTGAAGGGGAGCCTGCGCCCGCCTCCGGCGTGGTCGCCGGCGCTGCGCTCTTCCCGGAGCAGCCGATGCCGCCGGTTACGCCGGCGATGCCGGTGGACGCGCTCGATCAGCCTGCTCCTCAACAGAGCCGTCCCTAGCCGCGTCCTCTTCTCGAGCGCGTGCGCGCTCGGCGAGCTCCATCGCATAGAATCGCGCCTCTGCCTGCTCCTCTTCGTCGCTGGGCGCGGAGAGCGCGCTCTCCAGCAGCAGCCGTGCGCCGTGCTCGA
>JAGWST010000361.1 GCA_028869325.1 bacterium
GAAGATCACGCCGTTGTCGATGTCGTAGTCGTTCTTCGGATGTTGCACGACCGTGTGCATGGCATAGCCGCCCTGGATTTGGAAGCGCTTAACCTTCGGCCGCCGCTTTTCCGCGAGGCCATCTTTCAGCCGAGTTTCGTTCGTCTTCCGATGGTCGCGCAGCAGCTTTCGCATCGCGGAATCGATCGCGACCTCCGTGTTATAGAACTTGAGCAGCGTCTTCGAGCAGTCGTACATGCTAGGCACCGTACCACCTTAAGATGCCAGCAGGGTGGCAGGGGGCGCCGACACTTGCTGGTAGGCGCCGTCCTCGCAGGCAACCTTGCTAGCAGTTTAGCAGATAGGACGATCGAGTGCTAGAATTGCCAATTGCCCGGGCAGTGGCTTGGTAGCGCCTATTTGCCCGCTTGCCTGGAGGCTTTCAGGCGGCCGGCAAAAACCCGTCGCCGGGGACGTTTGCTCGCGGATGACAACGCGCGGGCGCCGGGGAACCCTATGTGACATCGCCCTCGCTACGGAAGGGGGCGTTTACTAGGATCGACGGGCGGCCGGATTGCTGCTGCGCGATACCAGCGTCACGTAGTAGGTCCGTCGGTTCGTCGTGACGATGAGGTTGGTGTGAAGGCCGGATTCTGTCGGCTTGATGAGCACATGCGGCGTTACATCGTCCGCCGCGCCGCTCGACGCCGGCGCGACCCGAGTGCGGGGCGGCGCGTTCAGGTCGACGAGACTTTGACGGCATCCCGCAAGCGCCTGCGCTGATGCGCGAGCTCTGGGCCTCAGGGCTCGAAAGGGATCACATGCGGAAATCCCGATGCAGCGAGAGCCAGATCGTGGAGCCGGCCAGCGTGAGCAATCCCGCACCGCGAACACCGGGTCAGCGACGCAGCGCTGTATCACGCTTCGTTTTAGCCGGTTGTATGTTTGATGCACGAGGCTAGACGGCACTGAAGAGCCAGCTCGCCTCTTTCAAGCGGCAGTGGTTCAAGCGCACCGACATGCATCCACTCGCGGGCGACACGTCGTTGGCACAAGGGCTTCGCCTTTCTCCGCGAAGGAAAGGCGAGGGAGCAATTCCTGGACGAGCTACGGTCGGGGCACGCCGGCTACATATCCGGTCCAGCCTGGTGCTGCACTACGCGGCACCAGCGCGCACGGGGCGGCAGAGCCCTCGCTAGGGTGAGGCTCGCGTCGGCCCTTCGGCCGGTTCTACTGCCATCAGCCTATGCTATGATCGCCGTGGGGCTGTTGCATGCGCGTGGTCACGGCGGTCCTCGCCACGTTCGTTTTGCTCTTCGCATTCGCCGAGGTGCACGCCGCTCAGGCGCAGAGTGATAGCGGCGCGATCGAGATCGTCGTGAGTGAGGCCGCGACGCATGCGCCTTTGGCTGGCGCGCGTGTCATCCTCGACGGACCGTTCATGGCGCAAGAGGTAACGGGAGGCGACGGCAAGGTCGCCTTTCAGGCGGCGCCGGCAGGCATCTATCGTGCGCACGTCGTCAAGGAAGCGTACGCGGAAGCGACGTCGGAGGAGTTTGAGGTCGTCGGCGGACGTGTGACCACCGTCGACGTGGCGATGGCGAAGCACGCCGAGCTCAGGGTGATCGAAACCATTACCGTGAGCGCGGGCCACGAGTTTGGCGGCCATGAGATCACGGAGCGCAGCCCGTTACGACGCCTCTCGCAGAGTCTCGCCGGTGCTCTCGGCAAGGCCTTCGGCGTCGGTATCTCAACGGGCAATGGCGACGTTCCAACCGAGACGATCTCGTTGGAAGGTCACGACCCCACGCAAACGGCGTTGATGCTCGATGGCATTCCGCTCAGCGCGCCCGGGCAGAGCATCGACTTGCGGTCGGTCGATCCCGATCTCTTCTCCTCTGCCAGCATCGACTTCGCGCCCACTGCGGCGGCGCTCGGGGGGAGCGTCAACTTGCGGACGCTGGAGCCGACGCTCACGCCGAAGAGCGTCTTCACGACCATGCTCGACTCCAACGCCGGCTCCGCCTCCGTGCTCTCGCACCAGGCCACCTACGATGGGCTGGGCGTCGCGCTCGTTCACGCCGTGCGCGGTAATCGCGACCCGCTCCACGGCGATCTCTTTCGCGATACCAGCGGACTCTCGTACGTGCATCACGGGGCGCGCCTCTCCAACGGCAACCTGTTAAAGCTGCGGGCGCATCTGGGGGCGGCGCAGACGTTGACGGGAACGTTTCTCGCCTCCAATCGCTACGACGATATCCTCTGTAACCTCGACACCGGCGCGCTCCCGTGCGGGTACGGGCCAGGCAACGTGCGCTATGGCCACTTCTCGTTCGCGTCGCTCAACGATACGGCGCTCGTCGGCCTAGTCGGGGTGCAACTCTCGCTCTACGCAGCCGACGATCGCAACAACGACGATCTGGAACATCGCGTCGTGGCAGGTGTCGCGAATCCTTACCGGACAGAGACGCGCTTGCGGGCGCAAGGCGCGACGTTGGCGGCGCAGCTGCCGTCGGGCGGCCGTCACACGCTCACCCTCACGGCAACGGCCTCGCGCGAACGGATCACGAGCAGCGCCCTGGCGCCGTCGGCCGCGCCGTTCGTCGCCGCACCCCTAACCGGCGCATTCTCGACGCTTACGCTAGCCGACGCCGTACGCCCCAACGCCCATCTGCGCATGACCTCGCATATCGGGTTGAGCGGCGCGACCGGCGCCGGCTCGGCCCTGCTTGCGGGCGCTGGTGCGTCATGGAGCGCAACCAGCCGAGATGCGCTCACCGCTTCGCTCGACCTCGGCGGCGCGGGCGCCTCGTCGTTGCAAGGTGCGGCGCTCAGCGATCCCGCCGGCCTGCGCTTCAACTGTGCCGCCGGGCTTGCCTTCGCCGCGGGACCGGGCGATCGGCCGGGAAGAGCCAGCTCGCTGACGGCGCGCATAGAGTACACGCACGAGTCGCTTGCGAGCGGCTTCCAAGCGACGCTCTACCACCAAGTGCAGCACGGCACGCTGATCGACGCTTTGGTTTCCGCGCCGGCGCTCCCAACGAGCTATTTCCCGCCGGGATACTTCGCGCAGGCCCAACAGGTCTTCCAGTCTCCCGGCGGTTGCGCGAGCGGCGCCGCATTCGGGCCGCAAGACCTCTACGTGCAGCTGCCCATCGGCGGATCTACCCGCGTCTATGAAGGTATGCAACTCTCTGCGTTGCGTTCGATCGCACCGCACGCCATCGCATTGCTCTCATACGGCACGACCGTAGCCAAGACGATCGTCGCCGACCCGCGCCTGCTCAGCGGGCGATCGCCGACGATCTCCGGCTCGCAGCTTCCGGGAGTACCGCTGCATCGGGCGTTCCTTGCACTCGACTACCGATCGTCGTTGCTTCCTTTGGATGCTCTACTGGGCGTGCAGTACGTCTCCGGCAACAACCCATCCAACCTGCCCGCGTATACGACGGTGGACGCCGGCCTCGCCTTGAGCTGGAGCGGCACCACCGTTACGCTGCTCGCGACGAATCTCTTCAACGCGAGCGCAGGCGTCTTCGCGTCGCCGCTAGGAGCGGTGCCCCTCGCGACGACCAGCGGCCGGCCTCTTCCTACCGTCGCCTTTCCCTTGGCGCCGCGCACGTACTCGATCACCCTTACGATGCGAACCGGAGCGCGCGGAGCGGAGGAGCGCCAGCCGCAACTGCTCGAGCTCTTCCCGATGCTCCCCCACCGGCCGCCCCGGGATCCGCTGATCGTCGACCGCACCCGCTCCATCTGCGATGCGCCGGACGCCGTCATCGCCATCTCGACCACTGCCGCGCTGCGCTCGTACATCGCGGCGATCGAGAGCGTGAAGTCGAGCTCCGGCTACCCGGAGCAGACTCCAGCCAATGCCCCGGCCGTCCCTGGAATCACGGTCGTCTACCATCGCCTCCCAAACGCGTACGCGCTCACGCTTTCCGCTACCAGCGTGGAGGCGGCAGCCGCGCTCTTTCGCTGCGTCGTCGTTCACTTTGATACCGATGACAACGCGAAAGCCCTGGGGCTCTATATTCCCAAGGCCTCGCCGTTTGCCCGCTTCACCCTCACGTATTCGCCCAAGGCCGGACTCTATGCACTGCGCCAGCCGGCTTCGAGCGCACACGAGGAGTTCCGTCTCTACCACCTGCCGGCTCAGCCCTTGCATGCTCCGTTTGCAATCGAGGCACGCCCGGAGTGCGAGGCGGAGTTGCAGCCGGTCGCGGCCC